>JBDTYL010000217.1:0-16124 GCA_040005695.1 bacterium
GCGAGAGGGCGAGAGGGCGAGAGGGCGAGAGGGCGAGAGGGCGAGAGGGCGAGAGCCGAACGCTTGTCATCCCGAGCGTCAGCGAGGGATCTGCTTGTTCACCGCTGCCGGCGCCGCGCTGACGGTGATGTCACGCGCGGAGATGCTTCCGCGCCCCAGGAGCAGCAAGCCGTAGGAAATGCGCCCCGTCGTTGGCGCCACATCGAGTACGGCCGTCTGCTCCGCCCACTCGGTAGTGCCCATGATCGGGTGCTCCATGTTGTTCTGCAGACCAGCGTCTTGCCGTCGGCACCGCCTGACCGCAGCGAGAGAGTCGCCGCACCCACGTCTCGTGTTTTCACCATGGCGCGTACGGTCACGCGACGTCCGCGCATCGAGTCGGCACCAATCGACGCGGTCGCCGTGCCGAACTCGTTGTCCATCATTGTTCCTCCTTCCATGCGTCGCAGCGTCAGTGCGCGGCCCGCATCGATGCCATCGACGACTCAGTAGAAAGGAGAGCTCCGATCGACCCGGTCCGTTCGCCACACGGGTGCCGATGACGCCGCCGCCCCGTCGAACACCTTGAGACGGATGTCCTTGGCGTGAATCGTTCCGGCACCCGCCAGGATCGTACCGACGACGATCTTCGTCGCGCTGGCGGGGACGTCCAGTGCGGTGACCTGCTCGGTCCACCCTGTCGTGCCTTGCAAGGGATTGGACAAGTTGTTCTCGAGCGCGACCATCCGGTCGTTCGCGTCGATCCGCCGCCAGCTCGAGCCGGCGGTGGTCGCACTGTCGACGCGGAGCTGCATGCGCAGTCGCACGCGGTGCCCGCGATAAGCCACCGCGTCCACACTGGCCGCCGTCGCGCCGAAGCCGCCTGCACCAACTGGCTGTCCGACGCGTGTGAGGGCGAGAAGGCTAGAGGACGAGAGGACGAGAGGGCGAGAGGACGAGAGGACGAGAGGACGAGAGGACGAGAGGACGAGGGGGCGAGGGGGCGAGGGGGCGAGGGGGCGAGGGGGCGAGAGGACGAGAGGACGAGAGGGCGAGAGGGCGAGAGGGCGAGAGGGCGAGGGGGCGAGAGGGCGAGACCGCACCTTGTCATCCTGAGCGAAGCGAAGGATCTGCTTGACCAGGCAGGACATGGTCCCGTCCTTGCGCTCCAGTCCGTCGACCTCATCAACGGGCACGCACATGTCAGCATTCGGCACGTACCTCATCGGCTTCATCGTCCTGGTCGTCGGGCTTGGCATCGCCGCCTTCCTCCTCAACGTTCCGACAATGTGGATTGCCGTCGGCGTCATCGTCCTGCTCGGCCTCGGGATATTGATGGCCACGAGTCGCACGAAGATGAAGGACCCGCCGTCCACCTGAGTCGGCGCCCCATTTTTTCGTTCGATTGACGACTGACAGACCCGGGGCGCGCTGCCCCGGGTTTGTCGTTTTGGGTAGCGCAACGCCTTGTGCGCCATGCGTTTACCCATCTGTTTGTCCGGTCAATGTGCCGAAAAACATGGACACGATGACCGAACGCGTGGACTCTGCACCAAAATTTTCCGCGTAACCGCCAAACAACTGTCAATACAGCAGTTAGACCAATCACAAATCTGACGAAGAGGTCATTCTGGCAAACTCGCTGTTGACGGGTTTTTCCCCCGACATTATCGTGGCCGTCCTGCTGACCCACGCGGGCGCGCGGCTCTGTGCAGCCGAGGACGCCCGACCACCTTCCGCACAGGTAAGGGGCGTGTATGGAGCAAGCGACCGAGACCAGGTCCAAGGGTTACTTCCGTTCGTCCCCCTCCACAGCGTTTGACCAGTACCTGCAGGACATCCAGAAGCTGCCCCTCATCAGCGATGCTGCCGAAGAACGCCGCCTCGCCCGACTCGCGCAGAAAGGCGACGAAGCCGCCGCAGAACGCCTCGTCACGGCGAACCTCCGCTTCGTCATCTCCTACGTAAAGAAATACCAGGGCCACGGCCTCGACCTCAGCGAACTCGTCGCCATCGGCAACGAAGGCCTCCTCAAGGCCGTCCGCAAGTTCGACCCGGACCAGGGCGTCAAGTTCATCTCGTACGCCGTGTGGTGGGTCCGCCAGGCCGTCCTCAAGGCCCTCGCCGAACAGACGCGCAGCGTCCGCATCCCGCTCAACCAGAACTCGCAGCTCATTCGCCTCGCCCGCGCCGAGACGATCCTCGCGCAGGTGCTCAAGCGCGATCCCACCGAGAACGAGATCTCGCGCCTCCTCGAGGAAACCCCCGAGGCCGTCCGCGCCGCCAAGCAGATGAGCTCCACCGAGGTCTCCCTCGACGCGCCCATCGACCGCTCCGATCGCGAAGCCTCCACGCTCGGCGAGCGCTTCGCCGGCGTCGACGGCACCGAGATCGAGGAAGTCACGGACTACAAGCTCATGAAGGAATTCATCGAGAAGGTCTTCCGGAAATACCTCACGCCGCGCGAGCGGAAGATCCTCTTCCTCTACTACGGCCTGGACGAGAGCGGCGAGCCGATGACGCTCGAGAAGATCGGTGCACTCATGGGCGTCACCCGGGAGCGCATCCGCCAGATCCGTGAGCGCGCCTTCGAGAAGCTCCGCGAATCGCCAGACGGACGGGCCCTCGCGGGGTTCTGGCAGGCCGCCTGACGACGACATCCGCTGGTTGAATGTGACTGAGCGGGGCGGACCTCACGGTCCGCCCCGTTCGTCGTTTCGGGTACAGCTTTCCGGTCCGCCTGCCGATGCTGTTGTCTGCATGAACCAACCCGCAGTCCGGCGTGCACTCCGCCGCGCTCTCCCCCTCCTGGCCTGCGGGATCGCCGTCGTCGCGGGCGCCACGCTGCGTGTGCGCTACCTCCGCCACGAGATGATGACGCGCTGGCGCGGCGCGCTCGAGGGCGGTGCGCTCACCACGCTCTCCACGGTGGACGACTGGTACACCGACCGCGCGGAGGACGCGCGCGCGCTCGCCGCCACGGTCGCGGTGTCGCGCCACCTGCCGAGCCGGTCCGCGCGCGAGCGTGCGCTCCGCGATGTGCTCACGCCGATCATCCGTCGCGGCAAGTTCGTTGGGGCGTATATCGTCGACTCGGCGGGCCAGGTGCTCACGCACTCGCCCGGCGACTCGCTCCGCGAACCGGAGCGACGTGCCATCAGGGCCGCGATCGCCTCCGGCTCGCTCGCGCACTCCGACATCATGCCCCTGGGCCCCCACGCTGCGTGGTTCTCCCTCGCGGCGCCGGTGCGCATCGATAGCGGCGTCCGCGCCGCCGGAAATGCGCCCGCCGCCATCCTCCTCCGCACCGACGTGGCGCGCGCGTTTGCACCGTGGGCGGCGGGACGTCCCAACGCCGCAATGAGCCTTCTCGCGACCCGAGTGGCCACCGGCGGTATCGTCCTCATCAGCGCATGCCCCGAACAGGCCGCTCCCGTCTGCATCGTTGCGCGCCCGTCGCACGACTCCGGCAGCCCTTCTGCCCTTGCGCTGGCACACACGGACTCCTTCGGCCTCTTTCGCAGCTACGACGGCCAGCGCGTGCTCGCCGTCACCCGCTACGATCCCCTCCTCGGCTGGGGCGTCTCGCGGCGCATCGCCTACGTCGACGCCGTCGTTCCGCTCAATACCGAGCTCGCGATCGAGGGGGCGTTCCTCGCCGTCCTTCTCGCCTTGGCGGGGCTCGGCGCCTTCGCCGTCAACCGGACCGTGCGCCTTCGCCGCCTGAGCGCGCAGCGCGTGGCAACCGGCCGGCTCGCCACCGTCGTCGACGCGTCCACGGATGGACTCGTCTCATTCGACAGTGCCTTCGCCATCACGATGGTGAACGCGGCCGTGCACCGCATGCTCGGATACTCCGGCGGCGAACTCGTTGGCCAGCCGATCTTCTCGCTCTTCGGCGACGAGTGGCGCGCACCGCTGGCCGAGACCCTGCGCCAGCTCGCGGAGTCCGATGTGCCGCACGCTCCGGTCGCCCAGACGGAGCGCTTCATCGCACGGCGTGCCGACGGCCAGGGAATGCCGGTGGATGCCCGCGTCGGCCGCGCCGTGGTGGGCGGGCAGCCGTTGTTCGTCATGGGACTCCGCGACGTCACCGATCGCGCGAGGAGCGAGCGCTTCCTTCACGAACAGCGCCGGATCCTCGAACTGATTGCCACGGGCGCGCCAATCGAGGCCACGCTCACGAGCCTCCTGGCCGCCGTCCACGAGGAGGCCCCAAGCCTGCGGTGTGCCGTTTACGAGATCGACGACGAGCGCCAGGAAATCCGCACGCTCTGCGCCCCGCGACTGCCGACGGACGTCATTGCCGCGATGGAATTCGTCGGCCTCGGCAGCCGCTCCGCGGTCGGCGAGGCGATCCGCCGCGGCGATCTCGTCGTCTCAGCCGATATCTCGAGTGATCCCCGCTGGCAAGGCACGGGCGCCCTTCTGGCGTCGCACGGCATCCGCTCGGCGCGGGTGCGGGGCCTGCATGCTGCGGATGGACGGCTCATCGGCGCGATCGCGGCGTTCAACGATGCAACCGACGAGTCGAGCGAGCGCGGTGACGAGCTCGCGCGTGCGGCGGTGCACCTGGCCAGCATCGCTCTCTCGAGCGCCGGCGACGCCGCCGCGCTGCGCGCCTCCGAGGCGAGCTTCCGGTCATTCGTCGAGAATGCGCCAACCGCAATTTTCCGCGAGACGCGCGCCGGCGCGCTCGTCTCGTCCAACCGCGCGATGATCGAGCTGCTCGGGTTCCCCGACGCCACAGCCCTTGCCCACGCAGCGGACCAGGATCACATCTACCACGACCCCGCCGCGCGGACACGCCTGATCGCCGCACTCGAGCGCGACGGCGTGGCCAACGGCATGGAGATGGAGTGGCGCCGTGCCGACGACACGCTGGTGATCGTGCGCGTGAGCGCGCGCGCCTATCGCGACGAGCGCGACCGGGTCTGGCTCTGGGAAGCCTACGCCGAGAACGTGACGTCGCTCCGCGCTGCAGAGGTGGCACTGCATCGCAGCGGACGCCTCGCGGCGGTGGGCCAGCTCATCTCGGGAGTGGCGCACGAGCTGAACAATCCGCTCTCGTCCATCCTTCACTTCACCGAAGACCTCCTCGCGGACCAGCGCAGTGGTCCGGATACAGAGGCGCTCGGCATCATTCGCGACCAGGCGCAGCGGTCGCGCGCCATCGTGCGTGACCTGCTCTCCTTCGTGCAGCGCCGCGAGACCAGCGCAGAGTCCATCTCCCTTGCGGAGCGTCTCGCGGCGACCACCGTGGCGATGCGTCCCGGGCTGGCCGAAGGCGGCGTACGCCTGCACGTCGCGGCGCAGGCCGCCGCGTGCATGGTCTGGGCGGACCGCGCCGGGCTCGAGCAGATCATCACGAACCTCGTGAGCAATGCGGCGCACGCTGCCGGCCGTGGTGGCGACGTCTGGGTGTCCACGCAGTGGGGGGAGGACGAGTGCAGCTTCGTCGTGGAGGACTCCGGGCCCGGTATTCCCGACGAGGTGCTCGCGCGCATCTTCGACCCGTTTTTCACCACGAAGCGGACGGGAGAGGGAACAGGGCTGGGGCTCTCGGTCACGCTCGGCATCGTCGAGCAGCTGGGCGGACGCATTGCGACATCCGCGCGTGGACTGGAGCGCGGCGCTCGCTTCACCGTGTTCCTTCCGTGTGCGACGCCGGCGCTCCCGGACGGAATCGCGCTCGCGACTCCGCTCGCCGCCGAGGCTGCGTCAGTGGAGGGCGGGCGCTCGCCCTCGATGACCGGGGCGCCGGAAAGCGGCTCGTCTCGGGCGACTGCGCACGGCATCGGCCCGGCGGTCGCCCCCCAGCGAGTCGCCCTCATCATCGATGACGAGCAGACCATCCGCACAGCGCTCCGGCGGTATTTCGTCCGGCGCGGGTGGCGGGTGGAGGAAGCCACGGACGGCGAGGCGGCACTCACCCTGCTCGCCGACGACAGTGCGCGCTTCGACATCATCGTGTCGGACCTCCGCATGCCGGGTGTGTCCGGGGTGGAACTTCACGATCGGCTCGTCGCGCAGCCCGCGCTGCTGCGGCGGTTCGTGTTCAGCACGGGCGACGTCGCATCGGACGAGGCCGCGGCGTTCGTCCGGCGCACGCATTGCCAGGTGCTCCAGAAGCCCTTCGAGCTGCGCATGCTCGATGCGGCGATCGTCGCCGTGGATACCGGCGTGGACGCGCAGCGCGTGATAACTTAGGGAACCGGTCAACGGCGGCGCCCGCGGGCACGCCGGCCGCATTCACGCCGCGCTCCCTGCATGGTCGACCGCAGCCGTCACTCACCCATCTTCATCGACTACACCGGAAAGCGCTGGCGCCACATCAGGCGGGCCGCGCTCGCCGCTGGCGTGGTCACCACCGTGCTCGCCATCGTGCTCATCGGCACGATCGTGTTGATGCCCTCGATGCCGCCCGAGCTGCCGCTCGCCACGGCGAACAACCGGACCATCGCCCGCGCCACGACAGGGAAGCCGGGGCGTTTCACGAAGGTGGACCGGCTGCGCACTGCCTACCGGCGCAAGCTGGCCGCGGCGATGCGCGAATACGGCACGCCGACGTCGCGCCGTCCCGAGAACGTGCCGGCGATCGACATCGGTACGGGGGCGCGTGCGCCGCGTACCGATGCGATCGTCGCCGGCTTCTACGTCAACTGGGCTGACAACTCCTTCGCCTCGCTCCAGCGGAACTACGAGAAGCTGGACTGGGTGATCGGCGAGTGGGGCTTCTTCCCACGCGACGCGGACAGCCTGCTGCTGCGCATCAAGCCGCAGGTGATCGAGCTCCTCAACAGCCATCCGGTCGAGACGCGCCCATCGCTCTTCCTCATGATCACGAATTACGTCGTCGATCCCGGCAGGGACTCGGCCACGGGCAAGTTCGATCCCGAGGTGGTGCGCCGGTTCCTCTCGAACCCCGTCGCACGGCAGGCGGCCCTGCGGCAGTTGCGCACGGCAGTGGAGACATACGGCCTGGCCGGCACGACGCTGGACCTCGAGAACTTCACGGACCCGGCGCTGCAGGTGCAGGTGCTCGGCTTCGCCCACGAGCTGCACGACGCCATGCACAGCATGGGCAAGCTCGCCACGCAGGCCATCGCCGCCGGCGATGCGGACGCGTACATCCAGCATGCGGGAGCGATCAACGACAAGATCTTTCCCATGCTCTTCGACGAGCACTACTCCGGCGGCAACCCGGGGCCCATCGCAAGCCAGCGCTTCTACGTCGATCAGGCGAGGCGCTTCGCGCGCCTCGTCCCGCCATCGAAGCTGGTGCTCATGGTGGGTGCGTACGGCTACGACTGGAACGACGCGGAGGCCGTCGCGCTGCACCGCGCGGAAAACTTCGACTTCCAGGAAACCATGCGCGCGGCGCGCGGACCGAGCCAGCCGAGGCCGCGGTTCGACCCGGTGTCCCTGAATCCGTACATGCAGTGGACGACGCCGGACTCCACCGACCACGTGCTCTGGTATCTCGACGCCGCCACCGCCTACAACGAGATGCTCGTCGGCAAGTCGCTCGGAGTGGCCGGTCACGCCATCTGGCATCTTGGCGGCGAGGATCCATCCATCTGGAACGTGATCAGGATGGACGGCGGCCTGCTACCGGCCGACAGCCTCAAGGTGATGCCGCCGAGCTACGATCCCCAGTTCGATGGCACGGGAGAGATCCTGCAGGTGGCGCTCTTCCCGGCCGATGGGCACCGCAACATCGCACTCGACCCGGCGTCCGGACTCATCACGAACGAAACGCTCGTCAAGGTGCCGATTCCGTGGGTCATCGCACGCACCGGCGGACAGCCGGCGAATGCGCACCGCGTGGCGCTCACCTTCGACGACGGGCCCGACAGCCGCTGGACACCGCAGATCCTCGACACACTGCGCTCGCGCGGCGCGAAGGCCACGTTCTTCGTCGTCGGCCAGAACGTGGATACGCACCAGCGCCTGCTCGAGCGCATCTACAACGAAGGGCACGAGATCGGGAACCACACGTACACGCACCCGAACCTCGCGCTCACCACCGCGCGGCGCGCCCGCATCGAGCTCGACGCCACATCCTCTCTGGTGGAGGCGGTGCTCAATCGCCGCATCGCGTTCTTCCGGCCGCCGTACTTCGGAGACGCGGAGCCGTCCACGGACGCGGAGCTGGTGCCGGTGGGCATCGCATCGCGCCGCAACTACTGGACGATCGGTCTGCACGTGGATGGCGAAGACTGGAAGGAGCTGCCCCCCGACTCGATCATCAAGCTGGTGCTCGAGCGACGTGCCCTGCCCAACGCCATCACCGCGCAGGCGCAGGACTCCGCGCGCAACGTGATCCTGCTGCACGACGCCGGCGGCGACCGGCACAACACCGTGGCCGCGCTCGGTCCGCTGATCGATTCGTTGCGCGCGCGGGGCGACACCATCGTGCTGGTGAGCGAGCTGGCCGGCATCACGCGCGACGACGCCATGCCGCCCCTCCCACCGTCGAGCGAGGCGACGCGGCTGCTGCGCCGCGCTGGCTTCCTGCTCCTCGGCAGCATGGAGACGGCCCTCTTCTGGGTCTTCACCGTCGCGGTGGTGCTCGGCATCGCTCGGCTCGTCGTCATCGGGCTGCTGGCGATCATCCAGCGGCTGCGACAGCACCAGGAGCGCGGCGTGCCGGTAGTGTTCACGCCCGGCGTGAGCGTGATCGTCCCCGCGTTCAATGAGGAGAAGGTCATCGTGCAGACGATCTCCTCGCTGCTCAACCAGCGATACGCGGGCGCGCTCGAGATCGTGGTGGTGGACGATGGCTCGTCCGACGACACGGCATTGATCTGCGAGGAAGCGTACGGTGAGCACCCGCAGGTCACGATCTTCCGCACGGCGAACGGCGGCAAGGCGAGCGCGCTGAACTTCGGCATCGCGCGCGCGCGGCACGACGTGGTCATCGGCCTCGATGCCGACACCGTATTCGACGACGACACCGTCGCCGAGCTGGTGCAGCCGCTGAAGGATCCGAAGGTGGCCGCGGTGGCGGGAAACGCGAAGGTGGGCAACCGCATCAACCTGGTCACGCGCTGGCAGGCGCTCGAGTACGTCACCAGCCAGAACCTGGACCGTCGCGCCTTCGCGTTGCTCGACTGTATCACAGTAGTGCCCGGAGCGGTGGGCGCGTGGCGACGCGAGGTGGTGCTGCAGGTCGGCGGCTTCCGCGAGGACACGCTGGCCGAGGACCAGGATCTCACGCTCGCGATGCGACGCGCCGGGTACTCGGTGGCGTACGCGGATGGCGCCGTGGCGTACACCGAGGCGCCGGACACCCTGCGCGGCCTGGCGAAGCAGCGCTTCCGCTGGTCGTTCGGCACGCTGCAGTGCACGTGGAAGCACCGCGATGCGTTCTTCCGGAGCAGGTACGGATCCCTGGGGTGGATCGCGCTGCCGAACGTGTTCCTCTTCCAGCTGCTGCTGCCGGCCATCTCGCCCATCGCCGACCTGATGTTCCTGTACAGCATCCTCTCCGTGTGGATCAACGCCGCGAATCACAGCGTTGACGACCGGCTCACATACGCACTCGTCGACCTCGAGCGGGTATTCACCTTCTACGCCGTCTTCCTGCTCGTGGACTGGCTCGCGGCCGTGCTTGCATTCCTGATGGAGCCCGAGGAAGACAAGCAGCTCACGTGGCTGATCTTCCTCCAGCGGTTCGCCTACCGGCAGGTCATGTACTGGGTCGTGGTACAGTCCTTCATGGCGGCGCTCAGCGGCCGACTGGTGGGCTGGGGCAAGCTGGATCGCAAGGCGACGGTGGAGATTCCGTCGCCACGCCGCAGTGGATTCATGAAGTGGCTCGCCGGCGCGCGCCGCCGCCCCCATACTGACGTGAGATGACCCTCGAGACACGCAGGATTCCCGCATTCGTCAATTCCGCCGCGGGCAGCGCGGATGCCGCGCGCGATGCTCTCGAGAAGTCAGGCGGGTTCGACGTGCGCGACATCGCGCCCGACAAGCTCGGCGCCGCGATCAAGGCGGCGGTGGCAGAGGGCGCCACGCGCGTGCTCGTCGCGGGAGGCGACGGCACCATCGGGACGGCGGCCGCCGCATTGATCGGCGGCCAGGGCGAACTCGCGATCCTGCCCGGCGGCACGCTGAACCACTTCTCCACGGATCTCGGCATCCCGTCGGAACCGGCCGACGCGCTGGCCCTCGTCGCGAGTGGCGCCGTGCGGCCCGCGGACGTGGGCATGGTGAACGACCGCCTCTTCCTGAACACGAGCAGCGTGGGCGCCTATGTGCACTTCGTGCGCGTCCGCGAATATCTCGAGCCGCGCTTCGGCTATCGCATCGCCTCCGCGATCGCCGCGCTGCGCGTCCTCTTCCAGCTGCGGCTGATCGCCGTGGAGGTCGAGGTGGATGGCAACCGGCGCATCTATCGCACGCCGCTCGTCTTCATCGGCGTGGGTGAGCGCGAGCTCAAGATGCCGACGCTCGGCAACCGCGTGACCGGCGGCAGGCGTGGCATGCACGTCATGATCGTGCGTGGAAGATCGGCGGCGCGCATGCTCGCGATCGGACTGAACGCGGTCGCGCGCGGAGTGAAGACGGTGTCCCGGTCGCTCGAGGTCGACAGCTTCATCGTGGACCGATGCAGCATCACCATGCGCCGCGCCACCACGGTAGCCGTGGACGGCGAGCTCGTGCAAATGCGCACGCCCCTCGAGTACTCGCTCGAGCGCGATGCCATCCGTGTGGTATGCCCCTGAGTGAAAGGCTCGCGCGCGCGCTCGAGGACATCGTCGGGCCAACGCGGCTGCTCCGACGGCCCGCCGAGCTGCGCGCCTACGAGTCGGACGGCCTGCCCGGCTATCACGCGCGCCCGTCGCTCGCCGTCTTTCCGGGAACGCGGGACGAAGTGATCGCCGTGGTGCGCGTCCTCGCTGCTTCCCACGCGTCGTTCGTGGCGCGCGGCGCGGGCACGGGCCTCTCGGGCGGCGCGCTGGCCGACGACGTCGTCCTGCTCGGCCTGCATCGGCTGAAGCGGATCATCTCGATCGACGGCGACAATGCGCGGGCCGTGGTGGAGCCGGGTGTGGTGAACGCCACGCTCACCGCAGCGGCCACGCCGTACGGACTGCATTACGCTCCCGATCCCTCCAGCCAGACAGCATGCACCATCGGCGGCAACGTCGCTGAAAATGCGGGAGGGCCGCACTGCCTGAAGTACGGCGTGACGCTCAATCACGTCCTCGCGCTCACCGTCATCCTGCCGGACGGCGAGATCGTCTCGCTCGGTAACGCGGAGGGCGAGCTGGACGGATGCGACCTGCTGGGCGCCTTCATCGGTTCCGAGGGATGCTTCGGCGTGGTGCTCGACGCGACCATCCACCTCGAGCACACGCCGGCGTCGGTGCGCACGCTCCTCGCTGACTTCGCATCCGTGGATGCCGCGGCCCATGCTGTCTCGGCGATCATTGCGTCCGGTATCGTGGCGGCAGCGATGGAGATGATGGATCACGCCGCCATTCAGGTCGTGGAGGCGTCGATCTATGCGGCTGGCTATCCCACCGATGCCGCGGCGATCCTGCTCATCGAGCTCGATGGGGCGACCGCCGGGCTGGATGACGACGCAGCCCGCGTCGCGGCGCTCTGCACCGCTGCCGGCGCGCGGGGCGTGCGGGTCGCCACGGACGCCGCCGAGCGTGCCAGGCTGTGGCAGGGGCGCAAGAAGGCGTTCGGCGCGATGGGTCGCATCTCCTCGCACCTCGTGGTGCAGGATGCCGTCGTCCCGCGCACGCGCCTGCCGGACGTGCTCGCGCGCATTCACGACATCGGCGCACAGCACCGGGTGACCGTGTGCAACGTGTTCCATGCCGGCGACGGCAATCTGCACCCGAACATCGGCTACGATGCCAACGATGCCGACGAGTCCGCGCGCGTGCACGCCGCGATGACGGAGATCATGCAGGTGTGCATCGATGCGGGCGGCACCATCACCGGCGAGCATGGCGTGGGTCTCGACAAGCTGCCCTACATGGAGGCCCTGTTCACGTCCGACACCCTTGGCGCGATGTGCGCACTGCGCGATGTCTTCGATCCGGAGCACCGCGCGAATCCCGGCAAGGTCGTGCCGGTGCACAGCTGTCGCGAGTGGCACGGCGCGGCGTCGGCGCGGCCGGCACGGTGAGCGGCCACCGTGAATCGATGATCGAGGGCATCGCGAGCGCCGTCAGCGATGCGCGCGCACGCCGCACGTCGCTGCGCATCGTGGGGGGAAGTAGCTGGATGGATGCAGGCCGTCCGTGCGGCGGCATCGCACCGCTCGACGTCGGCGCCCATCGCGGCATCGTGTCGTACGAACCGGGCGACCTCACGCTCACCGCGCGCGCCGGGACGACGCTGGCCGAGATCGCCGGTGTCACCGCCGCCAAGGGGCAGTGGCTCACGATGGATCCGCCCGGTGCGGCGGCCGGCACGCTCGGCGCCACCATTGCGACGGCGTCCGCCGGTCCGCTCGCCACAGGATTCGGTACGCCGCGCGACCACGTGCTCGGTTGCGAATTCGTGAGCGGTCGCGGCGAGGTGGTGTGCGCCGGCGGGCGCGTGGTGAAGAACGTAGCGGGCTTCGACCTCGTGCGACTCGTCACGGGCGCGTGGGGTACGCTGGGCGCGCTCACGGAAATCACGGTGCGGCTACGTGCGCTTCCGGAAGCCGACGTCACGCTCGCGGTGGCCATTGGAGGCAGGTCGGTCACGGAGATCGCGGACGCCGCATGGCGGTGGACCCGCGAAACCGAATACCGTCCGCTCGCGGCGGAGTTGCTGTCGCCGGCCCTCGCTCGCCAACTCGTGAACGGGGGCGATGCCGTACTGCTCGTGCGGCTGGGCGGCAACGCGCGCTACATCGCTGCCGCCACGAGCGCCGTCGCGGCGCTGGGTGACGTGCGTCCGGTGTCCGCCGACGTATGGTCTGCCGCTGCGCGCCATGAACCGGATGGCGGCGTCGTGTTTCGCGCGAGCACGCTGCCGTCACGCGCGGCCAGCCTGTTCGCGCGCCTCTCGGCATTCGCGGAATCGGCCGGCGGGTGTGCGCAGGCTACCGTGGCGCGCGGGGTGGTTCGCTGTGTCTTCCCCGCGTCGGCGAACGCGGATGTCCTGCAGCTGCTGCGCGCCGAGCTGGCGCATCATGCCGCGAACTGCACGGTGGTCGGCGAGCGGTTGCCGGCCGATCTCTGGGGCGTCGTCGACGGTGCGCGGACGACCGATGCGCTGGCGGCGCGCGTGCGTGCGGCGTTCGATCCGGACGGCGTGATGAACCCCGGCATCCTCGGAGCACGATGAAGAACGGCATCGGCGAGACGACGGCATGCGCCATCCCCGGCACGCCGCTGGCCGACGCGGCCGCGGGCCTCGATGCGTGCGTACACTGTGGCTTCTGCCTGCAGGCGTGCCCCACCTACCTGGTGCTGGAGGACGAGAATGACAGCCCGCGCGGCCGGCTCGTGCTGATGCGCGCGCTCGTCGAGGGCACGCTCGCCACTACCGACCCGGATGTGCGCACGCACATCGACCGCTGTCTCGGCTGCCGCGCCTGCGAGACGGCGTGTCCATCCGGCGTGCCGTACGGGCACCTGCTCGAGGCCACGCGCGCCACGCTGACCAGGGAGCGCCCCAATCCGCTGATCGTCAGGGGCATCCTGTTCGCCTTCGCGCGACGCCCGCTCCTGCGGCTGGCCATGCTCGGCGGACGCGTCGCGCGGGCACTGCGCATCTCGCGCCTGCTCGCGCGCGCGCCTGGCCGGCTCGGCTTCGCGATGGCGATGCTCGAGTCCACGCGTACGCCGGTCGCCCGTCATGCGTACGTGCCGACGTCGGACGGCACGCGCGGATCCGCCGCGGTGCTGGATGGCTGCGTGATGGAGGGTCTCTTCACCGAGACCAATCGCGCCACCGCGCGCACGTTGGAGATGAACGACTACACCGTCGTGCCGGCGCCAGGTCAGCGGTGCTGTGGCGCATTGCACGCGCACGCCGGCGACGTGGAAACGGCCCGCACGCTCGCGCGCGCGAACATCGCCGCGTTCGAGCGCAGCGGCTCGGACGTCATCGCGGTGAATGCCGCCGGCTGCGGCGCCATCATGAAGGAGTACGGCGTGCTGCTCGCCGACGACCCCGCGTGGCACGCGCGTGCCAGCGCGCTGGCCGAGCGCGTGCGCGACATCAGTGAGCTTCTCGCGGAGGCAGGACCGAAGCCTGGTGCGGCGCTGCCCCTCACCGTCACCTACGACGCGCCATGCCACCTGCTCCATGCGCAACGCATTGCGTTGCCGCCGCTGCGCGTGCTCGCGGCGGTGCCGGGCCTCGCGCTCGTGCCGCTCGAGGGCAGCGAACACTGCTGCGGCAGCGCGGGCATCTACAACCTGGTGGAGCCAGACACGAGCGACCGCGTGCTGTCGCCCAAGCTCGAGCACATCGCGCGCACGGGCGCGGCGCTCGTGGCGACGGGCAATCCGGGCTGCCTCATGCAGATCGGCGCGGGCCTCATCCAGTCGGGCAGCGCCGTGCGCGCCGTGCATCCGGTGGACCTGCTCGACGCATCCTATGGGGCGGCGTGGCGGCGCGATGTGAACGGATGAGCCGCGTGCGCGCGGGACGCCGCCCAGCCTGGTTTTCACACGCGCCGTAGCGCGCCCAGCGGCGCGCCGTTTACTTCCATCATGCCTGACGCGGTGCTCATCGAATGGGAGAACGTGCTCGCTGAAACCGCCAGCGCGCGCCGCGATGCACTCGTGGGTGCACTGGCCGCCGAAGGCGTGACACTCGGTGACCGTGACTGGACCGAGCGGTGCGCGCATCTCGCCCCTGGGGATGCCGTCCGCGCCGCGCTCGCCGGCGCCGGCGTGGTGGACGCCGCCCTCGCCGACCTCGTCGCCCTGCGCGCGTCGCGCGCGTTTTCGGAGCGGATGGCGCACGGGTTCGTGCTACGCCGCGGCGCCCGCGAGTTCATGGAACGGCTGCAGCTCGACTCGCGCGTGGCGATCGTGACGTCGGCCTCCCGCAGCGAGACGGACTTCGTGCTGCGCCTGGCCGGCCTCGATGATGCCGTGTCGGTGGTCGTCACGGCCGACGACGTCGCCACGCCGCCGCCGCACCCTGATGCGTACCTGCGCGCCCTCTCGCAGCTGGGACGGCGTCGGCTGGTGCAGCGCGAGCAGGGCATCGCGCTCGCGGCCACGGCGGCGGCGCTGCGCGCCGCGCGCGCTGCCGGCGTGCGCACGCTGGCTGTCGGCGCGCCCGCGCACATCGCGCTCGAGGCCGATGCTGTGGCGAGCGAGGTCGATGGCCTCGTGGCCGCCAGCCTGGCCCGCATGACGGGCACCATGCCTTCGGGACGGTCCGCATGAACGCGAGCCGCGCCAGCCTCACGCACGGCGATGTCGCCGGACGCAGCGTGGTGCTCGCCTACGGCAGCGTGGCCGCCGAGTACGAAGCCATGCAGACGCGCGCTGCGCTCTTCGACCGCAGCCATCGCGGGCGCATTCGCGTGATGGGCTCGAAGGCCGCGGAGATGGTTGCCGGCCTGGTGACCAACGACGTGACCGGCCTGGTGCCGGGCCAGGGGTGTTACGCCGCGGCGCTCACGGCCAAGGGGAAGATCGTCGCCGACGTGCGGGTGTTCATCGAGGAGGACGGCGTCCTCACCGACGTGCCGCCGCGCGCGGCCGCCGCATGGGCCGCGATGGTGAAGAAGTTCATCAATCCCCGCGTGGCGCCGCACGTGGACGAGAGCCTCGCGCTGCGCGACATCGCCATCTTCGGGGCGAACAGTCGCCACGTCGTTGCGGGCATCACGGGCGTGCAGGCATCCGCGCTCACCGCGCTGGCGCCCTACGCCCATGTCACCGTCGAGATCGACGGCGCCAAGGTGCTCGTGGCGCGGTGCCCGGAATTGCTCGTGGAAGGCTTCGAGCTCGTCGTCCCCGCCGATCGTTTCGACACGCTGTGGACGAGGGCCGTCGACGCGGGGGCGGTGCCCGCCGGCCTCGAGGCGTGGGAGATCGCGCGCGTGGAGGCGGGTCGCCCGGAGTGGGGTCTCGACATCGACGACGCCACGATTCCCCAGGAAGCCAACTTCGACGAGCTGCACGCCATCTCGTACACGAAGGGCTGCTACG
>JBDTYL010000218.1:0-9279 GCA_040005695.1 bacterium
TGAAGTGCCAGAAGAGGACGCCGGGTTTCTTGAACGTGAGAAATGGCGTGTGGTCACTGCCGCCCTCGAATGGATTGGTGCGCACGATCCAGCCATTCGTCGACGCCTGATCGAGACAGCGCGCGAGGAGGAAATCGTTGAAGTAGTGCGGCACGATCTTGTCCTTCGTGATCGGGCTGCCGCCCCACTCCGAGTGATGGTCGTCGCCACGCGTCCACACCGCCGACGGGTCGGGCATCTTCTCGATGAGGAAGGTACCGCCCGTCTTCTGCGTGTCCTCGCCCACCATGTCGAGACTCAGTCCCCAGTGCACGCCGCGCGTACGCACCGAGTCGTCCGCCAGGAAGTTGCGCGTCTGCGCGATCTCGTTGCCGAAGAGCATCGTGATCGTGCGCCGCGGCTGCACCGTGCCGGTCGTGGAAAGCTTCGCGAGCACGCGCGCGATCTCCGCGAGTGCGCCCACGCCGGAGGCGTTGTCGTTCGCGCCAGGCTCCTGTACGTGCGCACTGAACACGAACCGCTCGTCGGGATGGTCCGTTCCACGCACCTCGGCCACCACCGTCCGCTCGACCGACGGGAAGAGCCGCGTCTTCGCCATCGCCCGCACGCGTACCGGTCCGCGGGCGAGGGCCGAGTGCAGCGCGTCGAACGCGCCGCGCGAGATCGGCATGCCCCATCCCTTCCGCACCGTGTCCTGCGGGATGGACGAGAACTGGATCGACGAGCGGTTGACCTCCGGCCGCGTGTACGCCGGCATGCGGTACGCCAGCACGCCCACCGCCCCGCGCTTCTGCACCGCCTCGGCGAACAACTGCCCCACGCCGGCCTCGGCGAGCACGATGCGGCCCGCAACGTTCGCGCGATCGAGTTCGGCGGCCGTCCCCTTGCCCGCGTCCACCACCTCCGCCACGACACCAGAGTCCGGCGTCGAGAAGGAATTGATGGCGAGCATGTTGAGGTTCGTCGCGTGCGTGAGCAGCGGCGCGCCATCGCCCACGATGGTGAGTGACGCGTCCTGCAGGTCCCATGCGAGACCGCGGATGGGGCGACGCTCCACGCGATACGTGAGCCTCGCGGCTGGGCCGGCGGAATCCTCGCGCACGTAACCCGCCGCGCGCAGCTGGCGCACGACTTGGTCGATGCTCGCGTCGAAGGCGGTGTTGCCCGGCCAGCGGAACCACCCACCCATATGTGCCACGAGGTCGCGGGCGCGGTCGCCGGAATACTCGGCGCGCGCGAGCGCGAAGTAACGCGCGATGGCGGACGGCACCTCCCGTGCGCGGGCTGGACGAGCGCCGTCCCCCGCCCGCGATGACTGCGCGTGCGCCGGCAGGGCGAGGGCGAGTAGCAACAGGATCGAACGACGGGTGGTCATCGGCACGGTGAGAGCGGTGATTCTTGCGGATGCAACTGAAAAGTGCCGGAGTGCCAACGCGCTGTCCACGGCGGAGCGCGCTCGCCCATTACGAATCCTACGAGTCGCACCCACTTACCGTTGCGCTCGGTCGCCAGGTTGGCGTTCCCATGTCGACCGACACCACGCGTCGAGATCGGTTGCCGTCGTGCGCCGTTCGTCCTCGTTGACGACTCCGCTCTCGAGGGCGAGTTGCCCCATGCCGCCGCAGGCCGGCTCGCTCAAGGCGACCCATCGGCGAGCGGGTAGCGCGTGGCCGCCTCGTCCCGCGTCATGCAGGCGAGCCGGCGATGGCCACCGCCATGCAGCGAGCCGCGCGGGAAGCTCAGTTCCCACAGGCGGCCATCGCGTGGATCGCGAAAGAGCTGCTCCCATCCTCCGTTCGCCGTGGCCATCGGCTCGAGCCGTTCGGTGACGAGCCAGAAGATGCGCGCATCGAGTGCCTCGTTCTCGACGCGATGGGATGCGTCGTCCGGACCGGCGGCGAGGTCACGTTCGTGCGACGCCAGGTCGGGATAGCCGCCCACGCCGTTGGTCACGGCGCAGCGTCGAGCTCGTAGTCGAACTCGTAGCTGTGCGCACCGCCAGCACGGATGATGGTGAAGGAACCGGCCAACCCCTCGAGGGCGTCGGTGCCCGAATCAGGAACGACGGCGATGACGAGTCCCGGCACGCCCCGGTTCATGGTGCCGGTGTGCATCAGCGCGAAGGATCCCGTGCGGCCATGCAGCGAGCCCGTGACACGCTCGATGGCGACGTATCCGGCCGACGTCTTCACGCTGCCGCTGGCCGTGAGCATCTGACCGCGGCTCGTGCCCTCGAGGTCCCCGTGGAACCGCTTGTCGATTGTCATGCGGCCGAGCGTCCCGTCGCCGGAGTAACCCTCGGTGTCCTGGGGCGCGAGGGTTACGTCGAAGGTCCCGCTGGCGCGTGTCGTCAAGAGACTTCTCCTGGTGTGGTCATGGGCGGCCGAGGCAACACGTCAGCGCGGGGCGCGGAGCGAGCGGAGGTAGAGCGCCTCCACCTTCGTGCGCGCCCACGGCGTGCGGCGCAGGAACGTGAGCGACGACTTGATGCTCGGGTCGTTCGTGAAGCAACGCAGGTCGATGGAGCGCGCGAGGCCGTCCCACCCGTATGTCGCCACGAGGTGCTCCAGCATCTTCTGCAGCGTTACGCCGTGCAGCGGGTCCGTCGGCTTTCCCGTCATGCCGCAAGGTAATCGACGACCCTGTCTTCTCGAGCGAAGCGAGGGATCCGCTCTTCGTCCATCAAGCAGATCCCTCGCTTCGCTCAGGATGACAGGTCACCCGCAGCCCTCGACATACTCGACTTCCGGACGCCGACCGGCGCGGTACTTCGTCACGACGCGGCCGTCGGTCTCGAAGACGATGCGATACCCGCTGTCGGCCGGCGCGGCCGGCGTGACGACGAGCGAATGCCCGCTCTCGTATTTGCTCGGCCCACTCTTCACGCGGCCGGCGTAAAGACGCTCCACGCGACCCTCGGCATCCCCGATGCGGGCGCCCGCGTCGGTGCGCGTGGTGCCGCGATCCACGTCAACTCGGACGACGCGACCCCCGGCGGTCATGAGCCGCACCCCCGCGAGCGCGCCGCGCAGCGTGGCGTACCCGCACGAGCTCGTGTCGGTCGACCGCGGCGCGGTGAGGCCACCATGCAGCGCGCTGGACGCCTGGGCTATTGTCATTCCCAGGCGCACTGGCCCGACGCCGCGCTCGGTCACCACTGTTCCCGCCGCCGCGCCGGAAGTGGGTGGAAGCTGCACCGTTGCGGCCGCTGCCGCGCTGGTGCTGTCGCGCACGGCAGCGGTCTCCAGCGGCACCGCATGCACGCGCGATGAATCCGCTGACGTCTCCGTCGCAGTGAGGCGCGCGGAATCGAGTGTCGCGTCGGCGCCTTGCGTGCAAGCAGTGAGGGCGATCAGCGCGCAGGCCACGCGGGCTGCAGAACGACGTGACATGTGACTCCGGGCTCGTGGTGGGCGAATAGCTGTTCATCCCGCATGCTCCGGGCCCGCACGCCTCAACGCTTCCGTGGCGCGCCGTACCGCAGCAGCAAGAGTCGGCCCATCGATCGCCTGACCCTCGAGGGCATCGAAGAGCGCGACGAGTGCCCGTCGTTCCCCGACGTCCAGCTCCTCCTGCTGACAATCGAGCGCGAGGCGCACTGCGTCCGCGCAATCACCGCGCGCACCTGCCGCCGCATCGGCGGCCAGTGCCGTCGGCGGCAGCGCCCCGAGTGCCCGCAGCCCGGTGACGAGGCGCTCGATCACCGCGCGTCAGGCACCGACGTAGCGCCGCAGCACTTCGGACGCCGCCGGCAGGAAATCCATCGGCGCCGCGCGCGACCCATCGAGCGGCGCCGCGGAGCTGTACAGCAGGTCGGCGAGCGCACGTCTCGCCGTCGAGAGATCGCGGTGCTCGTCCACACACGCCCGCAACACGTGCACCCCCACGACCGCCACCTCCTCGGCCGACGCGCCGTCGGCCGCCCGCCATCCGATCGCGTCGAGCGCCTGCTCGAGTCGAGCGGCGACCTGGTCCAGCGATCCGTTGTCTCCCCCCTCGCCGCGGTCTGCCTCGAAGCGATCGCGAAGTTCCGCATAGGTGGTCACGCGACTCACGCGGTGACCGGTCAGCCGGGGCCGGCGCGCGCGGCCTCTGCACTCGCGGGCAACTCCTCCGGCGACGAGATGCACATGCCGAGGTCGCACAACAGCCCGTCGCGCACGTCGTACACCCACCCGTGCACGGAGACGTCCTGCCCGCGCGCCCACGCATCGCGCATCACCGTGGTCTGGCTCACGTTCACGACCTGCTCGATCACGTTGAGTTCGCAGAGACGGCTGATGCGCCGCGCTTCGTCCGGGAGCAGGTCGAGCTGCTCCTGGTGCTTGAGCCGTACGTCATGCACATGGCGCAGCCAGTTGTCCACCAGTCCAAGCTTGGCGTCGCGCAGCGTGGCCACCACCCCGCCGCAGTTGTAGTGCCCGCACACGATGACGTGCTGCACCTTCAGGACGTCCACGGCGAACTGGATCACGGACAGGCAGTTCAGGTCACTGTGCACCACCACGTTCGCCACGTTGCGGTGGACGAACAGCTCGCCCGGCAGCAGCCCGACGATCTCGTTGGCGGGCACGCGGCTGTCGGCGCATCCGATCCACAGGTATTTCGGGGCCTGCTGCTTGGCCAGCCCCGCGAAGAAATCCGGGTACTGGCGACTGATCTCGGCCGCCCAGGCGCGGTTGTTATCGAACAGGTGTCGAAGGGAACGCATTGCGGAGAGTACGCACCGAGGAGCGGCTTTTCAACTGCCCCGCCGGAGCTGGCGCCCGGTCACCCGGGCGCGGCGCCGAGGAGCCGGTGGTACAGCGATTCGGTGCGCGGATCGAATACGCACGCGACGATCCGTTCGAAGTTCGCCTCGTTGGCCTGCATCACGTCGAGTGCGATGCGTGCCGCCTCCTCGCGGGGATAGCGATACACGCCGGTTGCAATGGAGGGAAACGCGATGGACCGCACCGACTCGCGCGACGCCAGCGCGAACGAGCGCTCGTAGGCGGAGCGGAGGAGCTCGGCTTCGCCATGGGAGCCGCCGTGCCAGACCGGCCCCACGGCATGGATGACGTAGCGTGCCCGCAGGTTGAAGCCCGGCGTGATGACGGCATCACCCGCGTCGAGCGGTGCGAACCTGGACGACGCGCGCGCAAGCTCCCGGCCGGCGGCACCGTGAATCGCGCCGTCTACGCCACCGCCGCCGGCCAGGTCGGCGTTTGCCGCGTTGACGATCGCATCCACGTCGAGCGTCGTGATATCGGCGTGCACCACTTCGATCATGCTGACCGCCTCCGTTGTACGAGCCCGTTGCGCACGGTCACCCTGGACCTTCCGGCGATGCGCGTTCCAGTATGCGCTTCAGCGCCTCCAGGTCCGCGACGACGGCGCACCGGTCCGCAGCAAAGGCGTCGTCGGTCATGCCAGGCTCCCGCCGCAGCGTGAACAGAACCTCGCTGCCCAAGTCGCTGCGGATCACGCGAAGCGGCACGTAGACTTCGTGCCCCCCGGCAAACGTGACATGATGGTCCGCGACGCCAAGGTCGTTGGATGGCGCGAAACGCAGCTCCGCGTTACCGGCCGGGGTCTCGATCACCCAGTGATCGCCCTCGGCGCGCGCCGAGCGGCACAGCCCTGGTGCCCATGCGGGCAGGTTGCGCGGGTCGGTGATGTAGGCATACACCTGGTCGGGCGGTGCGCCGACCTCGACGCCGAGCGTCTCTGACGACGTCATCGGACGCGAGCTTCCACCGTGCCATGTGCAGTCATGTGCTAGCGCTGACCCGCGCGCAGCACGCGCCATGCCCACACGCTCATCGCCGCGGCGGCCACGGTGATGCCGGCGAAGAACGGATTGGTGGCCACCTGCTGCCCCTCCTGCACCACCCGAAACACGTGTGCTATCGCCAGCAGCGCGAAGATCACTCCCGTCGTGACAACGTACGTCCGCATGTTCGCCTCCATGGCTGTGAAACGTCACTGCATGAGATGAAGCGTCGCACCGGGCATCGCCGACCGCACTTCCACCGGCTCGTCCGCGAAGGGCTCGTCGCGACGCGGCTCCGACGTGAAGCGCAGCACGTGCTCGTCGAGATCCTCCACCTGAAGCTCGTAGGCCCACGGATAATTGCGCGGTGCGCAGCGCAGCCGTGCGCCGCTCGCGCGGTACTCGAGGTGCAGTTGTTCCACGTCGTCCACGCCGATCCATGCCCACGTGCCGGGATGTCCCTGCGCGCCCTGGCAGAGGTACAGCATCGCGCCGTCGCGGGAGACTGCCGTGAACTCCGGCATTGCCCAGCTGGCATTCGCGAACCCGAGCACCTCCACGTAGTATCGCACGCTCGCCTCGAGGTTTCTCACGGACAGAATCGGCTCGGCGTGCGCGAAGCGGGACTTTGGTGGCGGCCCGTGCTGCATGTTCGATCTCCAGTCGGGTGGGTGCCTCGCCTGCTTCCCGGACGGCTCCCCAGGGCACTGATACGTCGTCGGCGGCCGTTGCGACTCCCCCCGGGCGCGCCAAATATGCGACGCGCCGGCCGCGGCCGGAATCTCTCCCGGACATTTCCCTCCTCGGCGTCAGCCTCGCGCGGTTCCGGCGGCCTTGCGCGGAGTGCGGCACGCCGGGCACCATGCGGGTGGCGGGATGGATAACCGCGCCGTCAGCGTCCGCTGGGGCGCGTCGTCGTGCGGATCCGGGGCACGGGTCGTGTACTGGCAGCGGAGGGGAGGATCACGATGTCACGCGCATTCCTGAGAGACGACGCCGAAGGCGAGATGCCTCGCCGCCACTACGACCTGCCCGAGCGGGACGATCCCGGCTACGAGCGCGCGGCTGCACGCGCGCTACTCGAGGCGGCCCGCGTGAACGAGACGCAGCTTGCCGAGCGGGCAACGGGCTTCTACTGGGGGGAGCCGGTGCTGCGTCCGTACGTGGAAGCGATGCGCGACGAGGCAGAGCGCACGGGCGACGATCGGCTCGAGCAAGTGGCGCGGCGCTTCCTGGCGTAGGGGCGTCCCGTCATCCCGAGCGAAGCGAAGGTTCTGCGTTCCACTCACGCGCCGGGATGCGCCGGATGAGGCGGTGGTGAGTCGCCCCCGGTACGCTTGATCACGCTCAGCCTGCCGTTGCCCTCGAGGCAGCAGCGCTTCACCTCCTGCAGGTCATCCACCCCCTGCTCGCGCAGCATCTCGTGGAGGTCGTCCGTGGTGAGGAACTCCTTGCGCAGGTTTCGCCGCAGCACGCGACCATGCTCCACCAGCGGCAGGGGCGCACGGTTGAGCAGCTTGTGCATGCGCGGAAACCGGAAGGTCACCCAGTCCACGGCATAGTTCCACGCGAAGAGGGTCGCGACGAGGACGAGCCCCTCCGGCACGGAGTGATACTCTGCGGCCATCGCATTCTGCGCGGCATCCGCCACCAGCACCACGAGCAGGAGATCCGCCGTGCTCAAGCCACCTGCCTGGCGACGCAGGAATCGCATCAGCACGAAGATGAACAGGTAGACGGCCGAGCCCCGGAGGATCAGCTCGAGCAGGCTCACCGTCGGCACGAGCGCCTCGTGCCAGTCGATGCTCGCGAAGGGATGCATGAGGGCCCCCGATAGAGTGAGTGCCGGGGTGCAGTCGCATCACTCGCGACGCCGGCGTCGCGGCCGAAGCGCGAAAATCCTGCCAGTGGCGGGAGTCGGCCAACTCACCTCAGGGGCGCAACTTCACTCGGCGCCCGGCCGTGGCGACGAGATCACGAACTTGAATCCATTCGGGTCGCTGAGGCGGAAGGCGCGCACGCCCCACGGCATGTCGGCTGGCTCGCTGTCGAGCGTGCCGCCGCTGGCACGCACTCGCGCCGCGATCTCGTCGATGTCCTGCACCGTCGTGAGCATCATCGAGAAGCCCGCGCCCTTCGCGCGATCCGCACCCTTCGCACCATCGTCCTGGTTGATGAGCAGGTGCACGCTGCCCGCCTGCAGGGAAACGGCCATGAGCGTGCCATTCCGCTCGTGTGCCTGCGCGACGTTGAATCCCAGCACGTCGCGATACCATGCGAGGCTCGCCTGGAGGTCGTTCACGCTGAGGGACGCGGTGAGCGAACGCGCGCGAAGCGATTCCGGCTCCGAGCGACGGACGTGACCTGCTGCTGTACCTGGATCATTGGGCATGGGATGCCTCCGAAGGCCCCGGTTCCGCACCGCCGCGCGGCGGGCAGTCCTGCGCGCTCAAATATGTATCGACGTCGCCTCGTCGACCACGCAACCCATGCGGAGCGGGTCCCCGTCATCCGGTCCCACTCCGTGATCCTGCGCGAAGGCGAAGGGATCTGGTTGTCGACGTTGGGCCGTTGACAGCGAAGCGATGGGTCTGCTTGTCGGTATGACTCGGATCGCGATGCTCGACTGACGCCCGGGGTCCTTACGACTCCTGATGTCGCGCGAGACGCAGCTGGAGGTGCCGCTGCACATCGCGCCACTCCGCGGCGAGGATGCTGAACATCACGGTGTCACGCACCGTGCCGTCGCGTCTCGCCTGATGGTGACGGATGACGCCGTCCCTGTGCGCACCCAGCGCCGCGATGGCGCGCTGCGACGCGAAGTTGAAGTTGTCCGTGCGAAGTCCCACTACCTGGCACGCCAGCGCATCGAAGGCGTGGCCGAGGAGCAGCAGCTTGCACGCGGTGTTGACGTGGCTGCGCTGCCAGCGGGCGCCATACCACGTGTGCCCGATCTCCACCCGCTCCACCGCAACTGCGATGTCGTGGTAGCGTGTGCTGCCCACGATTGCGCCGGACGCGAGGTCGCGCACCGCCCACGGCAGCATGTGCCCCGCCGCCTGGCCTTCGAGCGCGGTGTCGATGTAGGTGCCCACCTGGTCGGGTTGGGGAACGGAGGTGAACCAGAGCTCCCACAGCGCGCCGTCAGTCGCGGCCGCAGCGAGCGCATCGCGGTGGCTCGCTGCCAGTGGCTCCAGTCGCACGCCATGTCCTTCGAGCGTCACGGGATCTACGGTCTTCATCGCTGGTGGTGTAAGTCGGGAGGAGCGCACACGCGATTGCGCGGCGTCCGGAATCGCAGGGAGCCTGAAATAACGTTGTCGGTCGCCTTCGCGCCATCCGACAGGCGGGAGGAGGCCCTGTCATCCTGAGCGAAGTGGAGGATCTCAGGGCGCCCTGTCATCCTGAGCGAAGTGGAGGATCTCAGGGCGCCCTGTCGTCCTGAGCGAAGCGAAGGATCTGCTTCTTGCCCACTCACAGGCAGATCCTTCGCTTCGCTCAGGATGACAACTCCGGCAGGTCAG
>JBDTYL010000219.1:0-3381 GCA_040005695.1 bacterium
TCCCAGTTGCACCAGTCGCCCACCACGCTCACGCGTTCCGCGTTGGGCGCCCACACGACGAACGACGTCCCCTCGTCGCCCTCGACCGTACGCAGGTGCGCGCCGAGCACGGTCCAGAGCTGGCGGTGCGTTCCCTCGTTGAACAGGTACAGGTCCGTCTCACCCACCGTGGGCAGGTGGCGGTATGCGTCGCCACGCTCCCACGTTCGGCCGTCCTGGGACAGGAAGCGCAGCGAGTAGCGCACGGGCAGCGAAACGCCGGGCAGGACGAGCGCGAAGAAGCCATCACCCTCCGCGCGCATCGCGGTCGCCACGCCCTCGCGTACCACGTAACAGTCCGCTGCCTCCGGCTGATACACGCGGATGATCGTGGCCGGCCGGCCGGCCGCCGTGTGCTCGTGTGCGCCGAGTACGTCGTGCGGGTTGCCGTGGCGGGCATGCAGGAGCGCCTGGCGCGTGCCCTCCTCGAGCGTGCTCACAGCGTGTGCTGCTCCACGAGGGATGGCCGGTCGCGGCGCGGCTCCTCGATGTGGATGCGGCGGTCCGTCCCGAAGCGGAGCAGCATTACGGCATGCGCCTCGACGGCCACCACGCCACCCTGCACCACCGGCAGTTCGTCATGCGCCGTGTCGACCATCGTCACCCAGATGTTGTCCCCGCTCGCGGCGAGCGCAGGAAGCGTGAAGGAAACCGGCGTGTCCCCGGCATTCAGCACGATGAACAGCGTGTCGCCAAGCACCGCCTGTCCCCGCTCGTCCACGTCGTCCGTCGCTGCGCCGTCGATGAGCATGCCGAGCACGTGCGACCCGGCATCGCGCCAATCTACGTCGCCGAACTCGTGGCCGTCGGGCCGGAGCCACGTGAGGTCCTTGTGCGAGGAACCCGGCAGCACCTCGCCGCGGAAGAAGTGCCGCCGGCGAAGCGTTGGGCAGGCCTGGCGCAGGGCGAGCAGTTTCCGCGTGAACGCGAGGAGTGCCTCCTGTGCGGGGTCGAGGTCCCACCGCATCCAGGTGAGCTCGTTGTCCTGGGCGTACGCGTTGTTGTTGCCGCCCTGCGTGCGACCCACCTCGTCGCCGTGCGAGAGCATCGGCACGCCCTGCGAGAACGCGAGCGTCGCGAGCAGGCTGCGCACCAGCCGGGCGCGCAGTGCCAGGATCCCCGGATCGGTCGTCTCGCCCTCCACGCCCCAGTTCCGGCTCAGGTTTTCGTTGTGGCCGTCCGTGTTGTTCTCACCGTTGGCCGCATTGTGCTTCTGCTCGTAGCTCACCAGGTCGCGCAAGGTGTAGCCGTCGTGCGCCGTGATGAAGTTGATGCTCGCGTAGGTGCCGCGATCACTGCCGGAGAAGATGTCGCTGGAACCGGCGAGCCGGCTCGCCATCTCCGACACTTCACCCGGCTCGCCGCGCCAGAACTTCCGCACGGCGTCCCGGTACTTCCCGTTCCACTCCGTCCAGCGCACCGGGAAGTTGCCCACCTGGTAGCCACCCGGCCCCACGTCCCACGGCTCGGCAATCAGCTTCACGCGCGCGAGCGTGGGATCCTGGTGCATGATGGCGAAGAAGGCCGAGAGCCTGTCCACGTCGTACTGCTCGCGTGCCAGCACGGGCGCGAGGTCGAAGCGGAAGCCGTCCACGTGCATCTCCTCCACCCAGTAACGCAGCGAATCCATCACGAGTTGCATGGTGCGCGGGTGCTGCACGTTCAGCGAATTGCCCGTGCCGGTGAAGTCCGTGTAGAAGCGCGGATTGCCCGGCTCGAGGCGGTAGTACGCGCTGTTGTCGATGCCCCTCATCGACAGCGTGGGCCCGAGATGGTTTCCCTCGCCGGTGTGGTTGTACACGACATCGAGGATGACCTCGAACCCCGCGGCGTGCAGCGTCTTCACCATCGTCTTGAATTCGTGGACCTGGTTGCCGAGTCCGCGCGTGGCGAACCGCACGTCCGGCGCGAAGAAGCCGATGGAGTTGTAGCCCCAGTAGTTGGTGAGGCCGCGCTCGGCGAGGTGCCGGTCCACCACGGATTGATGCACCGGCAACAGCTCGAGCGCCGTGATGCCGAGCGTGCGGTAGTAGTCCAGCATCGGGTCGCTGCAGAGGCCGAGGTACGTGCCGCGCAGCTCGGGCGGCACGGCGGGATGCTGCATCGTCATCCCCTTCACGTGGCACTCGTAGATGATCGTGCGGTTGTAGGGCACGTTCAGCGGCGCGTCATCGCCCCACGAGAACGCGGAGTCGATGACGACGGACTTCGGCACGCCACCCGCCGAGTTGTGGGCGTCGGGAATGAGGTCGTCGAGCGGCTCACCCACCTCGTACGCGAAGAGGTCGTTGCTCCACGGGATCGCACCGGTGATCGCCTTGGCGTATGGATCGATGAGCAGCTTGGCGGGATTGAACCGGTGCCCCCGCTGCGGTTCGTACGGCCCGTCCACGCGGTAGCCGTAGAATTGGCCCGGCCGTACGTCGGGCAGGTAGCAGTGCCACACCTGGTCCGTGCGCTCGGTGAGCGTGAGCCGCGCCGACTCTTCGGCATCGCCATCATTGCGGAAAAGACAGAGCTCCACGCCGGAGGCGTGCTCGGAAAAGAGCGCGAAGTTCACGCCGACGCCGTCCCACGTAGCGCCCAGCGGGTACGGCCGACCGGGCCAGACGCGCAGTGCCCTCATGGGGTGATGCCGCCCATCTCGTCGTCGAAGTCGCGAACGTACACCGCGGCGCTCCACGCGGGCAGCCGCACGGTCCGGATACGCGGCGCACTCGGCGCCACGTCCATCAGGCGCTTCGGCGCATCCGACGCCGGCGCCAGCGACTCCTCGGGAGGAATACGGTCGAGCATCTCGCCGCTGCCGCCGTACCCCGGCGCCTCGGTGGAGAGGCGGAGCTTCCACGCGCCGATCGCATCGGCGCGCACCGGGACGTTCATCGGATGGCTGCAGAGGTTGAAGACACACAGGAGCGCCCGCCGCGATCGCGACGCGTCGTAGATGTCGTGCTGGAGCGGCATCACCCGCAGCGCCGTGAACCACTCGGCCGCTCCCTGCACGTGCGTCTCGCTCGCGCCGGGCGTGAGGGCGGGTTCCTCGCGACGCAGCGCGAGCAGGTCGCGGTAGAGCGTGAGCAGCGCCGCGCCAGCGTCCGTGTCGCGACGCGACCAGTCGATCCGGCACGCCGCGAACGTGTCGTCCGCCTGCGGATCGTGCGACACCGCTGGCCTCCCGAGCGCCTCGAATTCGCGCTGGCGGCCGGCGCGCACGGCGTCAACGAGCGCGGGATCGCCGTGCTCGATGAAGTACAGGAAGGGCGCCACCTCGCCGTACTCCTCGCCCATGAACAGCAGCGGGACGTACGGCGAGAGCAGCACGAGCGCCGCGGCGAGCCGCTG
>JBDTYL010000220.1:0-3490 GCA_040005695.1 bacterium
CGCCCTCTCGCCCCGTTGCCTCCTCACCCCTTCGCCCGTCTGGATCACGAGTGGCCGGAGGCGGGCACGCAGGTCCGGTGTCCGCCTCTCGGCCCTCGCAACGGAAGTCGCCGGACCCGGAATGCTGGATTCCGCGGCTGCGACATCTGTTCACGACGAAAGTCCGGACGGCACCAGGGACGCGGGATGCACCCGTCCCGTGCTCAAGTTGTCCGCGCCGGATTCCGATGCTCAGGAAGGACCGCGTTGTGCAACGCAACGCGAGTCCGGCGGCTGTTTCACCAGGCCCCGACTGCCTTGTCCGACTTCAAGAATCGCCATGCGTCGTCTCGCTCGTTTCGTCTCCGCCACCGCCCTCGCCGGCTGCGCGTCCATGGGGCAGGGCAGCAGCGCTCCGCCGGCTCCCGTCAGCTTCGTCCACTCCACGTCGGAGGCGCAGGTCACCCGCGTCGTGGACGTGCGCGAGGGCCTGTCACGTCCGCAGGCCATGCGGATCCTCACCGAAGCCCTCGGCGCCAGCTTCACGGTGGAAGTCGTCGATCCGCGCGCCGGCTTCGCCATGACCGCATGGCAGGCCAGTCTTCAGCACGAAGGCGTTCCGGACCTGCGCTACCGCACGCGCATCACGGCGCGGTTCATCGGCGACGACTGGCGCCGGCTCCAGGTGCGTGACGAGGCCAACTGGCAGCACGGGGAGGAGTGGGACGTGGGTTACGATGCGAGGCAGCTCGACAGTGTCTCCGCGGACCTGCGCACGAAGTTCGCCCGCCGGACGCCCAGTGGCGCTATGCCGCACCTACGCTGACGATCGTCCACGCGCCGCCCTGCTTGACCAGAATGGCGCGCTGCGGGGGCCACGTCACCGCGTTGACCTGACTGGTGGCCTTCTGCGCCACCTTCAGCGACAGTCGGAAATCCACCTGCGCCGAGTCGCCCTTGATGCGTGTCGCTCCGTAGCGGACCGTCGCGGTGATTCGTTCTGCCCGCGAGAACACGGTCTGCTCCCAATACTCCTGCTGCTTCTGCGTCATCGCCGGATAGGCGGCATGCAGTGTCGTGACGTTGCCGCTCTCGATCGCCCGCGCATAGCGCACGAGCGGCGCGCGCAGGGCCGCCGTGTCCAGCTTGGCCACGCGCGCCACGCTATCGCGCTGCCGCTTCTGCCGCGCCTGCGCGTTCACCACCGCGGTATCCACGGGCAGTGGCTCGGGAGTGGCGGCCGCCGGCGCGGGCGCCACGACCACGGGAAGCGATTCGGTGCGAGCGACGGGGAGCGCCGCCCGTGACGCACTGTCACTGGCGACGTTCGCGACGCGCTCCCCCTCGGCCGGGCTCGCGCGGCCGCGCAGCGCGAATACGGCGGCCACCACCCCTACCACCAGCGTACCCACGATCAGCGGGACACGCCGCGTGGGATGAACGACCGGGATCTCCGTGACTTCGGTGGTGGCCTGCGTCGCGTGCAGGAACGCCACGGTGGGTGCACTGCGCGGCGTGGGCTTCGACCTCCGCTGCGCACGCACCGCATCCGCGCGTCGTATGTGCGTGCCGGCGAGCGCGTCCTGCACCTCCGCGGCGGACCCGTACCGGTCGCCTGGCGTGCGGGCGAGCAGTCGCCCCACGATGCGCGCGACGGTGTCGGGAATCCCCTCGTCCACGTCGTGGATGTGCGGCGCCTCCTCCGAGAGCCGTCGCTTGATCATCAGTTCGCGCGTGGGTGCCTCGAACGGGGGCGAGCCGGTGAGCATGAGGTGCAGGATGCACCCGAGCGCGTAGAGATCGCTGCGCGCGTCCACGGGATCGCCGAGGAGCTGCTCCGGGCTCATGAACTCGGGCGTGCCGATGACCTGGCCCGTACGCGTGAGACTTTCGCCGACGCCTTCCTGCACCGCCTTCGCGATGCCGAAGTCCACCACCTTGGCGATCTCGCGTCCGCGCGTGCGCGTGACGAGGATGTTGTCCGGCTTGAGGTCGCGGTGGATGATGCCCAGTTCGTGCGCGGCACCGAGGCCGTCGGCGATCTGGCTCGCGAGGTCGAGCGCGCGATCGAGGGCGAGGGGCGCCTCGCGCACGAGCAGCCGCGCGAGTGGCTCGCCGTCCACGAACTCCATCACGAGGTAGATCAGTCCGTCGCTGTCTCCGTAGTCGAACACGGCGGCCACATTCGGATGGATGATGCGCGCCGCGTTCGAGGCCTCGCGCGCGAACCGCGCCGCCGACTCGGCATCGTTGAGCAGTGCGGGGCTCATCACCTTGATGGCGCACTGACGGTTCATCTTCACGTGCTCGCCGAGGTACACGCGGCCCATGCCGCCCTCGCCGATCCGCTTGAGGATGTGGTAGCGGTCCGCCAGCACGCGGCCGATGAGAGAATCGGCGCCCTTGGGACGGAGGGCAGTGCCATCGCTGGGGCAGAAGCGGGCCGACGTCTCGTACTCCGTGGCGCAGTGCGGGCACACCTTGAGTACCGCCACCGAGTCCGCCTCGGCGACCGGTGCCTGGCGAGCGAGGAGACCCGATCCGAGGCCACTTTCGGCCAGTGCCCGCGCCTCCGCATCGCGCATGGCGCGTGCGTCCGGCACCGCGGGGGTGGGTGCCGGAGGGCCTGAATCTGCGCGATCCCTGTCGTCTTCAGCCATCACCGTACAGTACGCACTCAACCCCCGCGCTCGTAAGCCCGACATGTCACAAAACGAGTGCGGCCCCGTGCGGGCGAATCCGCACGGGGCCGCTCCATTTACCTGACGATCAGGGCGTCCTTTTGTCGCGCCGCCGGTCGCGCCGGTCGCGTCGCAGGTCTCGGCGGTCGCCGCTGGCATCCACCGAGTCGCGACGGATGTCGCGGCGGTCCGCGCGCGCGTCGTGGACGTCGGCCTTCACGTCGCGATTGTCCTTGCGGATATCACGTCGGGCGGCGCGCACGGCCGCGGTGTCGCCAGCGGTCCGGGCAGCGCGCAGGGAGCGCATGTCCTTGCGGACGTCACGACGGTCGGCGGCGACGCCACGCTGGTCGGCGCGGGTTTCCTTCCGGTCCCCGACGACCTCCTTGTGGTCGCCATTCAGCTCTCGGCGGTCCGATCGGACTTCGCGGCGGTCCTGGCGGAGCTCGCGGTGACGGGCGGTATCGGCAGCAGCCTGCGCGGAGAGCGACGCGGCGGCGAGGACGACGAGGGCAGAGCCGGCGAAGACGGTACTGAGCCTGGACATGGGAAACTCCGGATCGGGTTCGGGTCGATGGTGCGAATCGACGCGGGGCCCACGCGTCACACCCTGCTGACGAGGCTTGGCGGTGGATGTTAAGCGGCAGCGCCGTTTGTGCCGGGTGTCACCCTGCGATTCCTGTCATCCCGAGCGCAGCGAGCGATCTGCTCTTCGCACGCACCGCGACAAGCAGATCCTTCGCTGCGCTCAGGACGACAGAGGGCGGGCAGGGCACAAACGAAAGCGGCGCGCCGTTGCCGGCGCGCCGCTTTCACTGCTGTGTTCAGGA
>JBDTYL010000221.1:0-8161 GCA_040005695.1 bacterium
AGGTCGATGCCCTGGTCGCGCTTGAACTCGCCGACGATCCAGTCCATCACGCGCTGGTCGAAGTCGTCGCCGCCCAGGTGGGTATCGCCGTTGGTGGACTTCACCTCGAACTGGCGCGAGCCGTCCACGTCGTACAGCTCGAGCACCGAGATGTCGTACGTGCCGCCGCCGAGGTCGAACACCGCGACCTTTTCGTCCTTCTTCTTGTCGAGGCCGTAAGCGAGCGCGGCCGCCGTGGGCTCGTTGATGATGCGCAGCACGTCGAGGCCGGCGATCTTGCCGGCATCCTTCGTCGCCTGGCGCTGCGAGTCGTTGAAGTACGCGGGAACGGTGATGACGGCCTTCGTGACCGTCTGGCCGAGGTAGTCTTCCGCCGTCTGCTTCATCTTCTGGAGGATCATCGCAGAGACTTCGGGCGGGGTGTACCGCTTGCCCTGCACCTCGACCGTGACGACGTCGTTGCTGCCCGGCACCACCTTGTAGGGAACTCGCTTCTGCTCCTCCGCCACTTCGGCCGTCTTTCGGCCCATGAAGCGCTTGATGGAGAAGACGGTGTTCTGCGGGTTGGTCACCGCCTGGCGCTTCGCCACGGTGCCGACGAGGCGCTCGCCATCCTTTGTGAAACCGACGACGGACGGCGTCGTGCGGCCTCCTTCAGCGTTCGGGATGACGACGGGGTCGCCTCCCTCCATGACGGCGACGACGGAGTTGGTCGTCCCGAGATCGATGCCGATGACTTTGTCCGCCATTGATTCCTTGTCTGATGGAATAGAAAGACTGCAACAGGTGAAGGCGCGGCACGCGTGTGCCGCTGATGCACATGCTTCGGGCAAGTCCGGGACCCAGTTCGTCCGCCAGACTGGCAGAATTGGCGATCAGACGAACTCGGCTCGGCGTGACAGGCTGGCGCATCACGCGACCACGGTGCCACGGCGGCAGGCATGGTGCCGCTCCGCTTGCCTGCGATCTCCGAGCCTGCCGTCCTGAGCAGCCGACCGTCGTCCATGAGCAGCGCGAAGGACCTGCGTGTCGAGTCTTGATGGCGACGTTTCCGTCGGCGTTTGCCGCGCCCGTGGTGGCTCCCTATCATTCGACGCTGGCGAACGCCCCATCCCCTTGATCCAGACTGCGCTCATGCTGAGCCGCCTCATCCCGCGCGACGAAGAGTTCTTCGACCTGTTCAACCAGCTCGCGGAGTACCTGCATGTGGCGGCGAAGCTGCTGGACGAGCTGTTCGCGCAGCCGCACCGCACGGCGGAGCTCGTGAAGCAGATCAAGGACGTGGAGCACCTCGCCGACCAGCTCACCCTGGCGATCAACGTCCGCATCGACAAGAGCTTCATCACGCCGATCGATCGCGAGGACATCCACCTGCTCGCCTCGCGCCTCGACGACGTGATCGACCGGCTCGACGGCACGGCGCGCCGCGTCGTGATGCTGCACATCAACGAGGTGCGGGAACCGGCCAAGCAGATGGCGCACGTGATCCTGCGCGCGTCCGAGCACATCGCGCGCGCGGTGGGCGCCATCAAGCGTCCGCGCGAAGTGGTCATCGAGGCGTCCGAGATCAAGAAGCTCGAGGAAGAAGGAGACGCGCTGTATCACGGGGCGGTCGGCGCCCTCTTCGCCGGCTCGCCGGATCCCATCGAGGTGATCCGGTGGAAGGAGGTCTACGAGACGCTGGAGATCGCGATCGACCAGTGCATGAGTGTCGCGAACGCCGTCCAGAGCATCTCCATCAAGAACTCCTGAGCCCAATCCCGTGGTCTGGTACGTCGTCGCGATCATTGCGGTCGCCTTCATTTTCGACTTCAGCAACGGCTTCCACGATTCGGCGAACTCCATCGCCACGATTGTGGGCACGCGCGTCCTCAGCCCCCTGGCCGCGGTCGGGTGGGCGGCCTTCTTCAACTTCACGGCCCTCTTCACCGGCGGCGTCGCGGTCGCGAAGGCGGTGGGCGGCGGAATGATCGAGCAGAGCATCGTGGATCCCAACGTGATCCTCGGCGCGTTGCTCGGTGCGATCTTCTGGAACGCCATCACGTGGTATTACGGCATCCCATCCAGCTCGTCGCACGCGCTCATCGGCGGCTACGCCGGCTCGGCCATCGCCAAGGCGGGCTACGCCGCCATCACGTGGGGACCGAAGTGGATCCAGACGCTGTCCTTCATCGTCATCTCCCCGCTGGTGGGGTTCGGCGCGGGCTTCGTGTTGATGATCGCGTGCTACTGGATCTTCCAGCGGCTCAACGCGTCGAAGGTGGATCGCGTGTTCCGCCCCGCGCAGCTCCTCAGCTCTGCGCTGCTCTCGTATTCGCACGGTGGCAACGACGCGCAGAAGACGATGGGCATCATCCTTGGCCTCCTGGTGGCGAGCAAGGGCTACTTCGCGACGCAGACGGGCCTGCTGCACCACCTCTACGTCGTCGACTTCAAGACGATTCCGCGCTGGGTCGAGATCGGTGCGTATACGGCGATCTCGCTGGGCACGCTGTTCGGCGGCTGGCGCATCGTGCACACGATGGGCTCGCGGATCACCAAGCTGCGCCCCATGGGTGGCTTCGCCGCCGAGACCGGCGGTGCGATTGCCATCCAGCTGGCGACGCACTGGGGCATTCCGGTGAGCACGACCCACACGATCACCGGCTCCATCGTGGGGGTCGGTGCCACCAGGCGCCTGTCCGCCGTCCGCTGGGGCATCGCGGGACGCATCGTCTGGGCGTGGGTGCTCACGATTCCCGCGGCCGCCATCATGGCCGCGGTCAGCTACCTCATCCTGTCGCGCATCGTCGTCCTGCCGTAGGGAATCCGACCGCGTTCGATCGAACGGGTGAGCGACAGTCCCGCGTCCGGTGTGGCGCGACGGGCAACGCACCCGCGGCCATGTCGCGGTTCTGTCACATCGACTACCGCGGCATGGTTCACCCCTCACCGCCAGCGATCTTTCGGGCATGACTGAATCCCGAAGACCCAGGCACCGCACCCTCGCCGCCCTCGTCGCCCTGGCGGTCGTTGTCGCCTGCGGCGATTCCTCGAAGAAGGCCGATTCCGCCTCGGCGCCCGCCACGAGCACCACGTCCGGCGCGGACCTCACCGGCGCGGGCGCCACGTTCCCGTATCCGCTCTACTCCAAGTGGTTCAACGCGTACGCGGCGAAGACGGGGGTGAAGATCAACTACCAGTCGATCGGCTCGGGTGGCGGCATTCGCCAGCTTTCCGAGCAGACCGTGGACTTCGGCGCCACCGACGCGCCGATGAGCGACGCGGAGCTGGGCAAGGCCAAGGGCGGCGCCATCCTGCACTTCCCCACGGCGCTCGGCGCCGTGGCCGTGATCTACAACGTGCCGGAAATCACCGCGCCGCTCCGGCTCACGGGTGACGTGCTCGCGGCCATCTACCAGGGCCAGATCCTGAAGTGGGCCGATGCGCGCATCGCGGCACTCAATCCTGGCGTCACGCTCCCCGCCGCGGACATCCTCGTCGTCCATCGCTCGGACGGGTCGGGCACCAGCTACGTGTTCACGGACTACCTGGCGAACGTGAGCCCGGCGTGGGCTGCCAGGCCGGGCAAGGGCAAGGAGGTGCAGTGGCCCGTGGGACTGGGCGCCAAGGGTAACGAGGGCGTGGCTGGCCAGGTGAAGCAGACCCCGGGCGCCATCGGCTACGTCGAGCTTGCGTACGCGAACCAGAACAAGCTTTCGACAGCCCTGCTCAGGAATGCGTCGGGCGAGTACATCGCGCCCTCGATCGCCGCCGTCACCGCGGCGGCAGCCGGCGCCGCAGCAAAGCTCCCGGCAGCCACCGACTACCGCGTCTCGATCGTCAATGCGTCGGGCGCCGGGGCGTATCCCATCTCGTCGTTCACGTGGATCATCCTGTACCGGAAGCAGGCAGATGCCGCGAAGGGCAAGAAGGTGCTGGACTTCCTCCGGTGGGCGTTCGGCGACGGGCAGGCCATGGAAGCGCCGCTCGACTACGCCCCGCTGCCGGACGCCATGCGCACCGCGTTGATGGCCAGGCTCGACACGGTGCAGTAGCATACAGTCATCCATGCCTGACACGCAGCAGCCGACGACCCTCTACCTGAACCGCGAGCTGAGCTGGCTCGCCTTCAACGCCCGCGTACTGCACGAAGCCGCAGACCCGCGGGTGCCGCTCCTGGAGCGCCTGAAGTTCCTGGCGATCTTCAGCAGCAACCTCGACGAGTTCTTCATGGTGCGCGTCGCCGGCCTGCGGCGGCAGCTCGAGTCGGGCACGGTACACGCGCCGCCGGATGGCATGGCGGCGGCGGAACAGCTGATCGCCATCCGCGACCGGGTGGCGATCCTCCTTGCCGAACGCCGCCGGTGCTTCGCGGCGCTGCTGCAGGAGCTGGCGCCGCACAACGTGTGCATCGTCGGCATGGACGATCTCACGACGGCCGAGCGGCGCGGCATCGACGAGCACTTCGAGTCGCAGATCTTTCCGGTGCTCACGCCGCTGGCAGTCGACCCGGGGCACCCGTTCCCGAACGTCTCGAACCTCTCGCTGTCGCTTGCGGTCGAAGTGCGAGATCCGGAGCACGGCACCGTGCACTTCGCGCGCGTGAAGGTGCCGAAGCGGCTCCCCCGATGGCATCGCGTGCCCGGACGCGAGCACGCGTTCGTGCCGCTCGAACAGGTGATCGGCGAGAACCTCGAGGCCCTGTTCCCCGGCATGGAGGTCCTCGGCTGCTACGCGTTTCGCGTGACCCGCTACTCCGATCTCGAGTTCACCAACCTCGAGGATCCCGAGGACCTCCTCGCAACCATCGAGGAGCGCGTGTTCGAGCGGCGCTTCGGCGAAGTCATCCGGCTCGAGGTGCAGGACGACATGCCGGCACACCTCCGGGCGCTCCTGCTGGAGGAGTTGCGCGACGCCGACTTCCCCGCAAAGACCTCGCTCAGTGAGGTGGACATCGAGGCAGCGGGCCCGCTGCTGCACCTGGCCGACCTGATGGAGCTGAGCGACCTGGATATCCCCGAGCTGCGCGACGCACCGTTCGTCCCCTGCGTGCCCGCCGAGCTGCGCGATCCGGAACGCTCGATCTTCGACGTGATCCGCGAGCGCGACCTGCTCGTGCATCATCCCTTCGACTCCTTTCCGGCCACGGTCGAGCGGTTCCTGCAGAGCGCCGCAATGGACGAGCACGTGCTCGCCATCAAGCTCACGCTGTACCGGACGTCGGGCGACACGGCCATCGTGCGCGCGCTCACGGAGGCGGCGCAGCGAGGCAAGCAGGTGGCGGTGCTCGTGGAGCTCAAGGCGCGGTTCGACGAAGCCAACAACATTTCGTGGGCGCGCACGCTCGAGGATTACGGGGTGCACGTGGCCTACGGCTCGGCCCTGCTCAAGACGCACACGAAGACGGCGCTGATCGTGCGCCGCGAGCCGGACGGGATCCGCCGCTACGTGCACATCGGCAGCGGCAACTACAACTCCCGCACGGCTCGGCTCTACACCGATGTCGGCCTGTTCACGTGCAGTCCTTCCATCGGCGCGGACGTGAGCGACCTGTTCAACTCGCTCACGGGCATCTCGCGACAGCGGTTGTACCGGAAGCTGCTGGTGGCGCCGGCGAACATGCACGAGCGGTTCCTCGAGCTCATCGAGCGGGAGACGGTGCATGCACGGGAAGGCCGCGGCGGCCGCATCGTCGCGAAGATGAACTCCCTCGTGGACGCATCCGTGATCGACGCGATGTATCGCGCGTCGGACGCGGGCGTGGAGATCGACCTCATCGTGCGCGGCGTCTGCTGCCTGCGTCCCGGCCTGCCCGGGGTGAGCGCGAACATCCGCGTGCTGAGCATCATCGGGCGATTCCTCGAGCACTCGCGCATCTGGCAGTTCGGCAACGCGGGCGAGGACGAGTTCTACATCGGCTCAGCCGACTGGATGCCGCGCAACTTCCAGCGTCGCGTCGAGGCGGTGGCCCCCGTCGAGGCGCCGCGACTGCAGGCGCTGCTGCGCAGCCTCCTTCACACGTGCCTCGAGGACAACCGGCAGGCGTGGGAGCTGGACGGTGTGGGCAACTGGACGCAGCGCGTTCCGGAAGGCGTGGAGCGCTCCACGCACGTGCGCCTCATGGCGCATTCGTGGGGCGAGATCCAGGAGGATGGTGCCGCGCGCGCGCAGGCCGGCGTCGCGGCAGAGCCGGCGAGCGCGGACGACTGAGCGGCGTCTTACTCGTCCTGTCCGTCCACGTCGTTGGACGAGAAGACTTCGCCATCCGGCCCCACGATTTCCACGGGAACACCGGCGAGCTCGGCGAGGAGCTGTGATTTCCGATGCGCGCCCCACAGCTCGAGGCGCAACGGCGCGGCGCCGCGGACCGCCACCGGCGTGATGCGGATGGCGCGGGGCATCCAGCGGATCTTCAGCGAGCCCACCGCGCCGATGTGTCCGCGATCAAGGCCGTCCGCCACGCGCAGCAGCGCCGAAAGTCGGAGGACCTGCGCGCGGAGCGGCTTGTCGAGGATGCCGAAGTTTCCGTGCTTCCTGCGCGGCGCGACGCCGCGGTGATAGCGGGCGACGTTTGCGATCACCACCTGCTCGGCCGGGTCGATCCCGAGCAGCTCCGCGTGCACGATGAGGTGGTACGCGTGCTTGTGGTGCCGGTCGTAGCTGATGTGATAGCCGACGTCATGCAGCAGCGCGGCGTCGCCGAGGGTCGCGCGGTCTGCCGGGGTACAGCCGATCCGGTTGCCCAATGCATCGAACAGACGCAGTGCGAGCCGCTGCACCTGCAGCGCATGCGGTTCCTCGAAGTGGCACCGTTCGGCGAACTCGCGCACGGAGCGCTCCCGCGCGGCGCCGGGGTCGGCCACCAGCGGCACCACGCGCGCCGCCTGGAGCAACAGTCCCTCGCGGATGCCGTATCGTGAGACGGCCACGTCGCGCGCCTCGAGCCTGGCCATCACCTCGGCAGCCACGGCGAGGCCCGCGACGATGATGTCTGCGCGCTCGGGGTTGAGTCCGGGCACCGCCCGCCGCTCGTCCTGCGGCATGGCCGCGAGCGCGTCGAGGATGTGCTCGACGTCCACGCGCGGGACGAGTGTGGCGTGCACGTTGCGCGCGGTGACGATGCCGCGCCGCGACAGGTGGATGCCCGCGAGGTTGGTGAACGTGCCACCGGAGCCGATGAGTTGCGCGCCGCGCCAATCGCGTCGGGGAAGCACCTCCTTCAGCTCGCGGCGCACTGCGCGGCGCAACTTCGCGAGCGCCTTGCCGGTGGCGCCGTCGCGGAGGTAGCGCTCGGTGCAGCGCAGCGCGCCGAAGGGCAGCGTGACGAGGTTGTCGATCACGCCGTCCGCCGCCAGCGCCAGCTCGAGGGAGCCGCCGCCGATGTCCATCACGACCGTGCGCCCCTGCCCGAGGTCGAAGTGCGCGAGCGCACTGAGGTAGGACAGGCGCGCTTCGCCCTTCCCGTCGATGACACGCAGCGCGATACCGGCTTCCTGCTTCACGCGCGCGACGAACGCCGCGGCATTGGCGGCGTCGCGCACGGCGCTCGTGGCCACGGCCTCGATGCGGTTAGCGCCGAGCTGGCGTGCGAGCGTCACCATCCGACCGATGGCCTCCGCGGCGGCCTGCATGCTCTCGGCGCCCAGCACGCCGGTCTCGTCGAGGTCAGCGCCAAGGCGTGGGGCCGCCTTCATCTCGTCCACCACGGTGATGACGCCTTCCGCCGTGACGTCCGCCACGATCTGCCGCACCGAGTTCGACCCCACGTCGATGGCGGCGATGCGCTGCACCGCGCCCGCGCCGCGCGCGGGGCGTGGCGGGAGGGCGAGTCGGGGCGGGGCGGGGCTGCTCATGCGGGCAATCTACAGGCGGCGCGAGCGCCGGACAGCAGCGCTCCGCCGCTCCGCTCAGGTCGTGAGAGTACCGAGGCGCGCCGGCTCGCCGCCGCCGTGCTTGATGTTCTTGCCCTCGGCGAGGAAGACGGCGTCTTCGGAGATGTTCGTGGCGAGGTCCGCCACCCGTTCGAGGTTGCGGCTCACGAGCAGGTATTCGATCGACGGGTTGATCGTCTTCGCGTCCGCCATCATGTGCGTGAGGAGGATGCGAAACACCGACTCGTGCAGTGCATCGACCTGGTCGTCGCGCGCGCAGACGTCGCGGCCGAGCGCGCCGTCGGCGC
>JBDTYL010000222.1:0-24514 GCA_040005695.1 bacterium
TCTCGCCCTCTCGCCCTCTCGCCCTCTCGCCCTCTCGCCCTCTCGCCCTCTCGCCTCTCGTCCCGCCGCGACGAGAAACGGCCGGTTACTCCTGCCGAGCGGCAGTTATTGCCGAGCTCTACGAAGCTCCTTCAAATGGAAGTACGGAGCAGCCCCCAGCCCGATCCAACTCCCTAACACTTTCGTAATGAACACTTTACGGCATCGCCTCCAAGCGTGAATCCGGTCCTCGCGGACCTCCGCGTCGAAGGTCCGCGACATGCCTTGATGGAGCCCGTCGAAAGAAGCGAAACGACGCCCGCTGCCTCATCGCCTCTCAACTGCCGGAGCTTCTCCCCATGGACAAGACACTGTGTTCGAGCCTCGGTATGGCGATCCGGTGTGCCGGCATGTTCATGCTGCTGGCGGCGCCGGTCGTCGGAGCCCAGACGGCAACGCAGGTGGTGCGGTTCAGTGTCGTGTCGGCCTCGCGCGCGTCGTTCGGCAGCATGTCCCAGGCATTGCCGACGCGCTCCGCGCCGATGGATGCCGCCCGGTCGACCGCCGCGGTGGGCCAGTCCACCTACGGGATCGCCACCAACGAGGCGAACCAGAAGATCGTCGCCTCACTGAGCGCACCGCTGCCCAAGGGTGTGTCGATCGCGGTGAACGTCTCGGCGCCGGAGGGAGCACGGAGCGCCGGTTCCACGAAGCTCTCCACCAAGGCGACGGACGTCGTCACCGGCATCTCCGCCGTGAGTGCCTCGGAGCTGCCGATCGCCTACGCGATGAGTGCGCAGAAGACCACCGGCAACTCGCCGAGCACGGTGATCGTCACCTACACGATCACCGCCGGCATCTGACCAGGGGACGTTGACGTCACACCGTCAACGTCGCGACAACTTCCTCAGGCGACGTCCGCGACCTTCGTCGCCCCGCCTTTCCCCCACTGTCGCCAGGCCAGCACCATCACGGCCGGCACCACGTCGAGCAGCGTGATCCACACGCGCGCGACCACCACCACCACGAGCGCCTGACCTGCCTGCATACCGGCATTCTGGAGCACGCCCTGCATCGCGCCCTCGCGCGCGCCGAGTCCCGCGGGTGACACGATGGCGACGATGCCGGCGAGGAATGACGCACACCACGCGGCGACGTATGCGCTCACCGACGCGACGGGCTGCGGCAGAACCGAGCACGCGAGCGCGTAGAGCGCGACACCCCACAACACCCAGCTGGCGGCGGACGTCCACAGGAGCGTCCACATCGTGGCGGCCGTGAGCGTCTCGATGCCGTGCACGCGCTTCGCGGCGACCTCGCGCACGCTCGGCATGGCGCGCAGCAGCGCGGGCGCGAGCAAGAGCGCCACCACGCCCGCCACCGGTAGCGCGAGCCAGGGCATGGGCAGGCCGATCGTCGCGCCTCCCGTCACGAAGAGCACGATCACGCCGACGCCGACACCGATGATCCCCTGCAGCAGCGAGCTGCCCGCCACGATCGCGCCCGGCATGCCGACTTCGGCGGCCATGACGCCGACGATGCCCATCTGCCACACCTTTCCGCCCGGCAGGTAGCGCCCGAGGTTGCTCACCAGGAAGATGCGCGCGAGCGGCCAGAATGTGGCGGCGATGCCCGAGTCGCGCAGCAGCCGACGCCAGCCCACGATGTAGAGGGCGTGTCCGAGGAAGCCGGCGGCGATGGCGCCGACGAACCAGTCCCATCGGATGTGCGCGCTGCGCCACGCGTCGAGCGCCGCGAGGCCGTCGCGGCGCACCGAGTGCGCCACGACGGCGAATACGCCGAGCACGAGGACGAACGCGATGCCGCGGACGACTCGCGGCATCGTTGGCTTCCCCGCGCTCGCCGGCGAGGGGTGCGACGGCTCCTCGTCGGCGTTCAACGTGTCACGACGCCTTGCATTCGTGCCCGTGTGTCACGGCGTCACTCGGCAGTCGTGGGATCGATCGTCGTGATGATCTCCGAGATGCGATCGGCGGGAAAGCCACCCAGTCGCGCGTGCTCGATCACCATCGCCGCGTTGGGCGCGCGATAGACACAGTGGATCTGGTCGGCGGTCACGTAGCTCTGCACCCACTGGATCTTCGGGCCGAGACCGTTCAGCACGCCGCAGGACTTCTGCGAGATGGCCTTGAGCTCGGCCGGTGTGAAGTTGCCTGCACCGGGAATGTTGCGCTCGATCAGGTAGTGCGGCATGCAGACCTCCGTGAGTCACGGCGAAGATGCGGCGAAACCGCAGGGTGGGAAACGGCGAGCGGCGATGAAATGAACATACAGGACCCTCGTCACCAGAGCCAACACGCCGGGCGTGGTGATCACGTCGGCCCACTGACCCGACGCTACGTCGTTGACGCGCGCACCGGTTCGCAGTACAAATGAGGCCACTGGACGGGCCTCGTCCAGCGCAGCGGGCTGTCCGGCCTTCTCCCACAAGAGGGTGCAATGACGCATCGCTCCACGTTCGCACTCGTGCTGTTCCTGCCGTTGCTCGTGCCATTGGTCACGGCTCCTCGGGCACCCGCCACTGTCGTCCTGGGCGACGTTTGTCGTCCTGAGCGAAGCACAGGACCCGCTTGCGCGGCGCACGACGCGACGACGATCGCCGCCAACGACAACCGCGCCTCTGCCGGCGTGATGCACGACGGCGTTCTTACCCTGCAGCTCGAAACCGGAACCGGCATCTGGTATCCCGAAGGCGAGCACGGCGTGGGCGTGGAAACGGCAGCGTGGCGTGAGGTGGGCAAGCCGCTCGAGAGTCCCGGGCCGGTCATCCGCGTCGCCTCCGGCACCCTGGTGAAGGCGAGCATTCACAACACGATCGCGAAGCCACTCACGGTGTACGGCCTCGCCGCGCAGCGCGGGATGCACGACAGCATCGTCGTCGCGCCCGGTGCGACGCGCGCGGTAGAGTTTCGGGCGGGCGCGCCCGGCACGTACTACTACGCCGGACAGACGGTTAACGGCCCCCTCCAGGCGCGCATCAACGAGGACTCCCAGCTCAACGGCGCGATCATCGTCGACCCCGTCGGCGCGAAGCCGTCGAGTGACCGCGTGTTCCTCATTTCATGGTGGTTCCTGCCGGACTCACTGAGCCCGAGCGGCCTGCGGCAGGGCACGATGACGATCAACGGACTCTCCTGGCCGCACACCGAGAAACTCGACCTCGTGCAGCACGACTCCGTGCACTGGCGCGTCATCAACATGACGCCCATCGATCACCCGATGCACCTGCACGGCTTCTACTACCGCATCGACGCCAAGGGCGACGGCGCGCGAGACACGCTGCTTGCGCCGGCCGAGCGTCGCATGGCGGTGACGGAGATCGTGGACCCAGGCCAGACGATGGCGATGAGCTGGGTGCCCAGTCGCGCCGGCAACTGGATCTTCCACTGCCACTTCGCCGGCCATCTCTCGCAGCACGTCGCGATGGACACCCACGAGGGAATTGCGGCGCCCGCGCACGAAGCGATGCACATGACCGACGCGCCGCACCAGATGTACGGCCTGGTGCTCGGCATCCGTGTCGCGCCGCGAGGTCGGCAGGCGCAGGCGCCCGTGAATCCGCGCGCCATCCGCATGCTCGTGCGCGAACGACCCGACATCTACGGCACGCATCCGGGATACTCCTTCATCCTCGGCGGCACGCCGGCCGAGGCACGCCCGGATTCCCTCATCGTGCCCGGTCCCGTGCTGGTGCTCGTGCGGGGCAAGCCGGTCGCCGTCACCATCGTGAACAACACGCTCGACCGCGCCGCCGTGCACTGGCACGGCATCGAGCTCCAGAGCTATCCCGATGGCGTGCCGGGATGGAGCGGCAGTGGCAAGGAGATCCTTCCGTCAGTGGCGCCGGGCGATTCCATCGTCGTGCGCTTCACGCCGCCGCGCGCCGGCACGTTCATGTACCACTCGCACTTCAACGAATTCCAGCAGATCACGTCAGGGCTCTACGGACCGATCATCGTGCTCGAGCCCGGGCAGACGTACAATCCCGACACCGACCGGGTGTTGATGTTCAGCGACGAGGGCCCCACGACCAACGTGGTCACCGGTCCGTTTCCGGCCACGATGCTGAACGGGTCCGCGCACCACGCGCCGCTCGAATTCAAGGCCGGCGTGCGCTATCGCGTGCGCGTGCTGAGCATCACCGGCGACGCGCCGATCGAGGTCGACCTGGCCGAGCAGGGCAAGACGGTGGATTGGCGCGCCATGGCGCGCGACGGCATGACGCTGCCGGCGTCACAGGCGGTGATGACGCATGCGCACATGGTGATCGACCCTGGCCAGATCTACGACTTCCAGTTCACGCCGCACTCGGCGGGCGACCTCACGCTGACTTACGGCTTCCCGAAAGCCGCCGCGCCCCCGGGCTACGCAAAGACCACCGTGGCGGTGCGGGTACGCTAACGCGGAGCGGGCGCGCGGCGCACCTGCTCGTGCGCGAGGTGCTGGAGCTTCACTGCCGTGGCCGCGTCGATGCCGAGAGCGGCAGCGGCCTGCTCCTTCGGCCACGCGGCCCGCACCCCGTCCGTCGTCGATGTCGTGACCGAGCTAGCGGCCTACCGTAATGAGGTGGACCTCAGCCGGGCAGCCGAGCCGCACTGGCACCGTGCTGCATCCCACTCCGCGACTTACGAGAAGAGTGCGGCTCTCGTCGCCACCGGGATGGTACACACCGACAGCGTAATCGCGCGAAAGCGTGCCGTGCGGGAGGTATGGCATGGTGCCGCCGGGCAGCACGATCTGGCCGCCGTGCGTGTGGCCACAGAGGGCAAGGTCGAAGTGCCGAGTGTCCGCGGCGAGGAGTCCATCCGGCGCGTGCATGAGCAGGATGCGGACGCCGTCCAGGTGGTCGAGTATCTCGCCGTGCGGCGTGCCGCGAATGGGATCGTCGAGTCCCGCGATGGTGACGTCGGCATGGGGTGCAGGGAGACGAACGACTTCGTTCACGAGCATGCGCACGCCAGCGGCACCGAGCGCGTCGGCGAGGACCTGGCGGTTCGCGCGGAGGTCGTGGTTGCCGAAGACGCCGAACTTGCCGAGCGGTGCGCGAACGCGCGCGAGCATGCCGGCGAGGGCGTGGATGTCGTCTGCACGCACGCTCACGAAGTCGCCGCCGAGGAGGAGTACGTCCGGGCGGAGCGCGTCGAGTGCCGCGCACGCGGCGGCGATGACCTTCACGGCTGTCGTCGCGCCCGTGTGGAAGTCCGACGCGAACGCGACGCGCAACGGCGGAGCACCGGCGGGCCGCGCAACTGGCAGCGTGCGCTGGTCCACGTGCACGGGGCGCCCGCTCTGGAGGCCGAGCGCGTGCGCCGTGCGCGCGGCCCAGCGCGCGGGGCGGAAGAAGCGATCGAGCATCATCTCGAGCTTGCGGCGCTTGACGTCATCACGTCGGTCGCGGGCGCCATCGCGCCGCTCGGCCGCCGCGTCACGCAGTGCGTCGGGCGACGACGAAGGTGTCCTTCGGGTTCCTCTCATCAGCGGCAAAGCACGCTATTGTCGTGCCGAGCGTCGCAGCACGTCGGCGAGTAGCGGCGCGCGTCGGACGAATCCGGCCTTCAGGACGGGCAGGAAGGCGAGAGTCGTGAGTACGATGATCGCGACAGCGTAGCGCCAGCCGGCGCGCAACGGGACGGGCGGGCGCGTCTTAAGCCCGAACTCCTGCATTCGGGCGGTAGCGTGTTGCGCGGGCGGTCGCGAGCGACCCAGCCCGCGGTAGAGCCGAGATCGAGTCGCTTGTGTGGAGGCACGTGGACATCCAGCGTCCGCCTGCGTCGCGACGCGAGACGCACGTGTAGTCGTGGTTGAGCGTACCCTGGTTGACCTCCATGTGCACAACGCTCGAGTCGGCGGTCACCTCTGGTCGATGTCGCACGGTGATCCGGTATGGATCCACATAGCCGGCCGGCCGGACAGAATCGCTCGCGCTGAGGTTCGGCATCATGCTGCCGTACGTGTGTGGACAGTCCGCATTCGACACCACGCGCCGGTGGGCGACCTGCACCTCGCGCAAGAACGACGCATCGGGGGAATACCAGTACGCGGGCGGGCCGCCCCACAGCGTGATGCAAGCGGCGAGCGAATCGGCGGGCAGCGACGCCAGCAGCGTACGAAGCGCGGAGGTGAGCGCCGCACTTTCCTGCATGCCCAAGGCGAGCTCCGGTCGCCGACCGGCGGTAGCACCCCCTCGACTCGTGGAGGCGCAGGCCGCGAGCGCCAGACACGCGAGGGCAGAAGTGCAGCGAGGGTGGATCTTCATCTACTCCACAGGTTTCACGCGAAAGTCGGCGGAGGAGAAGCAGATCCTTCGCTCCGCTCAGGATGACAAGGGGGCGCTCAGGATGACAAGGGGGCGCTCAGGATGACAAGGGGGCGCTCTCAGGATGAGAAGCAGATCCTTCGCTCCGCTCAGGATGACAAGGGGGCGCTCAGGATGACAAGAGGGGCGCACAGGATGACAAGCGGCGGCGACTAGAACTCGATGCCCGAACCGAAGACGAACTTCCACGAGGCAGGCTCGTCCACCGCACGCGCGATGCCAAGGTGCACGTTGCCGCCGAACAGCGTCATGCCCCCGCCGGCAGTCGCACGAATGCGGCCGCTCGCGGTGGTCGGGACGCCGAGCGCCAATACCGACGCGCGCGAAGCCGCGGAGGAAATCTGCGTCCAGCCACCCGAGAGTCCGGTCGCGAAACCCGGAGCCAGGCCTGGCACGTAGAAGTTGCGCCACACGCGCGTGGGCGTGGCCCACACCGGCAGCGTGTAGCTCGCGAAGCCGCGGAACAGCGCGGCGCGATCGCCGGAGAACTGCTTGTAGGCATAGCCGGGCAGCGTGCCTGTGCCGCCCAGCTCGAACAGCGTCTGCGGAGGAATGTCGCTGCCCACCACGATGCCGCCGTCGGCATGCGCCGAAAAGGCGAACGGCCCCACGTACTGCCGAGCGGACAGCGACAACTCGGCGCGATGCCAGTCGAGCGCACCATGCCCCGCCTCGAGGTGCAACCGCGCGCCGATGCCGGGATCCACGAAGTCGCCGGAGACCTTCGGATGCAACTCGGCATCGAGGGTCGCCAGGGCGTAGGAGCCGTCATCAGCACCGCGGTTGGGCAGGAAGGACGGCGACGCGCGAAGGCCATGCGTGAGCCGCGCGACCTCGGAGCGGTCGCGGCCACCGCCGAGCGCGATGGTCACGTAGGCATCGCTGAACGACCCGAACACGTGGGTCGCCGACGCGAGCGCGCGACGACGGTCGATGTAATCGAACTCGTCGAGCGAGGAAATAAATGCACCGAGTCCGCCGCGCTCCGCCCCGAACGGCCGCACGAAGTCGTTCGTCGACGCCAGTACTCGCTCGGCCACGAGCCCATAGCTCCAGTCGCCACGCTGCAGGCTGACGTTCGCGCCGCCGCGCACGGTGCGCTCCGTCCATGCCCATCCTACGCGCGCGCCGACGCCGAGCCCCGGGAACAGGTCGCGCAGGCGCACCGTGCCCTCGATTCCAGTGAACAACCCGCCCACCCGATCATATCCGATGAGGTTGCTCGTCCGGGTCGGCGTGAAGTCCACCAGCACACCGCCCGTGCTGCGCCACCTGTCGGGCCCGATGTCGTCGAAGTCGCTCGCCGACACACTCGTGGTGGCGACACCAATGCCCGTGCGCCAGTCGCCGAAGTGACTGACGCTGTCGGAGGGCGCCCAGGTCGTCACGCGTGCCGTGCGGTTGCCGTCGCCCGTCGTCGCCGCGGCGGCGCTCGTGTCGTCCACCACGTAGTGGGTGAACTCCGACACGATGCGCATCACGGCGCGCGAGCGACCCAGCAGCGCCACCTGCGACTGGAACTCGGTGCGCTGCGACGCGGGCAACCAGTAGCGTCCGTTCACCTCGGCGTTCACGAACTCCGTGTACGCCACGCCGACGATGCCCGGCACGCGCGACAGGAGTGGTCGTGAGGCAGGCGTTCCTAGCACGACGAACTGTCCGCGCATGCGCACGATCTGGCCGCGCGCGAGGTCGAGCTGGATGTCGCCGTCGAAGGCGGCGAGTCGCGTGGAATCGGGAAGGTGCGGCGTGGCGTGCACCTGCACGATGGTGATCGTGCGCTGCGCCGTGCGCAACACGCCGACCGTATCGCCGCCCGAGAAGCGATAGTAGCGGTCGCGGTCCTCGGCGAAGGGATGCACGACGAATATCGTGTCGCCCATCTTCCTGTCCTTCGCCGACGTGGTGTCACCCGCCTGCACGCCGAGCCGCAACCGGTCGCCGTAGAGCGACGGCTCAGTCCATCCGTGCACGAAGCTGAGCGCCGAGTACGGCACGCCGGATCCCTGCGACCGATAACCGACGACGTGCACGTCGTACTCGCCGCCGCGTGTCCAGCTCGCCGTGGAAGCGAGCTGTTCGATCTGCGCCGCGCTCTCGCGACCGAGTGTGTCGCGGAGGATGAACGACAGCTCCGTCTCCACACGCGCGCGGTAGCCGCGGAAGCCGGGCGGAGGCGCGTGGTTCTCGACGCTCGCCCGCGCCACAAGAGCACGCAGCGCGGCCGACGTGTAGTTCGAATCGGCCGGGAGGGCGAGTTGGGCGAGGAGGATGAAGGGAAGCAAGCTGACGGGGACGGCGGACGGCAGACGGCAGACGGGGGACGGCAGACGGGGCACGGCAGACGGGGCACGGCAGACGGGCACGGCAGACGGCGAACGGCAGACGGGGCACGGCAGACGGGGGACGGCAGACGGGGGACGGCAGACGGGGCACGGCAGACGGGGGACGGCAGACGGGGCACGGCAGACGGCGAACGGCCACATACGTCTGTCACCCTGAGCGCAGCGAAGGATCTGCTTTGGCCGAACAGTGCAAGCAGATCCTTTGCTGCGCTCAGGATGACAAAGGAGGCTACGGGCCGCTGACGAGCTTCTGCACGCTCGCACCCTTCGTTGCCGCGGGACCAGTGCTGTTCACGACGTGCGCGATGGTGCCCTTGCCGCCGCCGAGCGACACCGTGACCATGTTGTGCAGTCGCACGCCCGGCGTGACAGGAACGCGAAAGGCGCGGTCCGCCACGAGCGACGGATTCCTGTTGAAGAAGCAATAGCTGCCGAGTCCCCAGGCCTCGTGCGACTTCACGCCGCGCGCGACCTCGTACGCGGCAAAACCGCGCGTGGTGCCGTCCATCCACGCCGCCTGCGTGGGCACGTCGTATGGCATCTCGTTCTGGAACATGAACGTGCGTCCGCGTTCGCCGTTCCACAGTACTTCATGCTGCTGGAAATGCTCGACGAACAAGCCGTACATCGTCACGTCGCTGCCGTTCACCACCAGCCCGTCCGCCGCGGTGTTCGTCGTCCAGCCGACGCCGTTGCCGTGATCGGCGCGCCAGAGCCACATGTGGTCGCCGATGACGTCGTTGCTGTTGATCTCGAGCGTGCGCGAGGCGCGCGCTGGACCCACGCCGCCGATGCGGAAGAACAGGTCGCTCAATAAAGTGGGATTCGCCGCGTGGCGTGCGCGCGCGTCGCGCGGGCCCACACGCATCAGGAGCGGCGAGTTGGTCGGTCCTGCGTCGATAAGCAGGCCGGCGACGGTCACGCCATCCACGTCGGCGATATCGATGGCCGTGGTGCCGTTGTCCGCCACCAGAGTGGCGAGACCGAGTCCGAGCACGACGGTGTTGGTGTGCGTGATGCGCAGCGGTGCGTCGAGGTGGTAGATGCCCGGCGTGATGATGAGTTGCTGTCCACTGGCGAGCGCGGCATTCATCGTGGCGGCGGTCGCGCCCGGTTTCGCGATGAAGAAGCTCTCGATCGGGTACGACACGCCCGCCGGTGCGCCGCTGCCCCATGTGACGCCCGTCGCGTTCCGGCGCAGCGCGGGCACGAACACACTCCATGCGCCGAGGGTGTCCACGTAGAGGAACGGCTTCTCGCGAATCACCGGCATGGACGGGAGCGTCGTGTATGGCGGCTCGGGGAAACTGTTGCCCGGTGCGCCCGCGACGCCGACGAACACCATGTTCCAGTTGGCGCCCTTCCATCCACCGATCTCGCTGCCACGCGTGAGCCACTGCTGCTGGCTACCGGAGCGCACCGACGCACTCACGCGCGCGTCGGCGAGGAAGCCGCCGCTCGACCATCCGCCATCGTCGAGTCGCAGGTCGCCCACGATGTGCATGCGCCGCATGGGCGCGGCTTGCGAGACCGCCCACTGCTCCGTGTGATCCGGCGCGGGCGCATTCACGCGCATGTTTTCCGCGATGCGCCAGAAGTTCTGCGTCGCGTTGCCCTTCTTCCACTGTGCGTCCGCGATCACGGCACCGTTGACGACGACGTCCTCCGGTGAAAGTCCGAGCCCCGCGACCTGCGTATGGAAGCCGACATGCGCAACGAGGTCATAGCTGCCGCGCTTGAAGAGGAACGCGTAACGTCCTGGGCCGAACTCACTCGACTCCTGCACGGCGAAGGCCGTATCCAGTGCCGCCTGGATGCTGTCGATCGACGTGGACGGCCCGAAGATTCTCACGTTCGGACCAAAGTCCGGATCGCGCACGGCCTGTCCCATCGCAACTGGTGCGAGCAACACCTCGGCCGCCAGGGCGGCCACCACGAGTCGGTTGATCATCCTTGCCACCTCGCCAAGGCGGGCGCCCCGCGTTTGCGCGTATCTGTCCGGATGTGCTCGTAGGTGATCGCGCTCAGCGCCGTCACCAGCGCACCGAGCGCCCAGCCGCCGAGCACGTCGGTGGGCCAGTGGACGTCGAGGTACACTCGGCTCGTCCCGATCAGCAGCGTAGGCACCGTTGCGAGTACCGCGGCCGCAGGACCGGCGATCATCCGCTCGCGCCAGAGTACGTAGGCGAGCGTCCCGCCGATTGCCGCCGAGGCAGACGCATGTCCGCTCGGGAAGGAGTAGGTGCGTTGGTGCAGCGTCCTGGCGCCGGCGGGCCGCGCTCGGCGGTATGCCTGCTTGATTCCCACGAACAGTCCCACCGCAATGGTGGGCGCGAGCACGACGGCAGCGGCGATGGGCAGTCCTCCCTTCGCGCGCAACCACAGTGCCGCTGCGGCCGTGATCGGGATCAACGCACTCGGCGCACCCACATTCGTCACGACGACGAAGAAGCGGTCCAACCCCCGCGTGCGGCGCGTGAGCATCCAGGCACGGATGGGCACGTCGAACGGCGCGGTTTCCTTGTCGAGCACATCCTCGCCCACCTTGGCGCACGCGGCCAGCGCGGCGAGGGACAGCACGCCGAGCTGGATGCTCTTCGTGCCGAGGCGTCGCGGCTCGCGTCTGGGGGTCGGGTAGAGGTCAGTCATTGGTTCGAAGATCCGGTTGTTGTCTCACTGCTCACGGCTCACTCCATCCCGCTCGCATCCTGACACCCTGAGCGCTCCCTGTCATCCTCTGCGCAGCATTGTCATCCTGAGCGCAGCGAAGGATCTGCTTCTCGCACCGGACGTAAAAACAGATCCTTCGCTTCGCTCAGGATGACAAAGGAGAGTGGCGCTCAGGATGACAAAGGAGAGTGGCGCTCAGGATGACAAAAGAACTACGGCAAGATATTGCCCGCCGCACGATAGATCGCGTACCACTCCTGCCGCGTCAGCTGGAACGCCTGGCTCGCCGCCGCGTCCGTCACGCGCTGCGGAGTCGTGGTGCCGAGGATCGTCTGGATGCGTGCGGGATGCCGGCTGATCCACGCCACGGCGATCGCCGTGTTCGTCACACCACGCTCGTGCGCGATGCGGTCGATCACCGCATTCAGCTCCGGGTACTTCGGGCTGCCGAGAAACGGACCCTCGAAGAAGCCGTACTGGAACGGCGACCACGCCTGCACCGTGATGCCCTTCAACCTGCAATAGTCCAGCGCGCTGCCGTCGCGCATGACCGCGAAGTCGTCCTTGTTGTTCACGTGGATGCCCGCGTCGATCAGCGGCGTGAAGGCGACGCCGAGCTGAAGCTGGTTGAACATGAGGCGCTGCGGAACCGTGTGCTGGAGCAACTCGATCTGCATCGGGTTCTGGTTGCTCACCCCGAAGTGCCGTACCTTGCCCACCTGCTGGAGCCACGCGAACGCCTCGGCAACCTCGTCCGGCTCGACGAGCGCGTCGGGCCGATGGAGCAGGAGGACGTCGAGGTAGTCGGTGGCGAGTCGCGCCAGGGTGCCGTCCACCGACGCGAGGATGTGCTCACTGCTGAAGTCGAACATCCCTTCTGCCGCCCGGATGCCGCACTTGCTCTGCAGCACCATCTCGCCGCGCGCGAGCCCGAGCCGCCGGGCAGAGGCAGCAAACACCTCCTCGCTGCGGCCGTTGCCGTAGATGTCGGCGTGGTCGAAGGTGGTGATGCCCGCGTTCAGGCTTGCCCTGATCAACGCATCCACGTCGGCGGGGACGAGGCCATGGATGCGCATGCAGCCGAGTGCCAGCTCGCTGACGACGAGTGGCTCGGAGGTACCGGTGTCTACGGAGATGGTTCGCATGCGGAGAGACTACACGCCAAGCCGTCGCTGCACGAGAGGCACTCGCGGCGCGGGCGCAGTGAGGGTATCGTCGAAGGCATGAGATTCAATCGCCTTGTGCCCGCCACCGCGGCCGCATTCGCCCTGGCATGCTCGGCACGGCATGCCGTCGAAATCGCGCCACAACCGACCATCATCTCCCATGCGACGTGGCAGGTGCAGCCGCCCGTCGGCTACGCTGCCGACGCCACCCGACGAAACAAGGCCGACTGGGATTCCCTCATGTTCCACGACATCCGTGTCGCGGTGGTCGGCACCGATATCGATTCGAGCGGCCCGACGCCGGCGAAGCTCGCGCATCTGCGTCTCGCGCTCGGCGACACAAACGAGGAGCGCACGGTACGGGAGGGCGCGGCATTCAACTGGAACGGTTATCACGTCGCGGTAGTCGCCGTGTATGGTACCGGCGAACTCGGCGCCGGCCTCGTCGCGCTCGAAGTGGCCACGATCGCGTCGCTGCCGGAACGGATCTCGTCGTCAATTGTGGCCGGCGGTGCCGACATGCGGCTTCGCATTCCGCATCGCATCACGCACGTGACGCTGCATCACGAAGGCAGTCCGGAACCGCTACGCCCGGGCGATGATCCCGTGGCCAAGCTGCGTGGCCTGCAGGCATGGGGTGCGTCGGACCGGAACTGGTGGGACGTGCCGTACCACTACCTGCTCGACCTCGACGGCAAGATCTACGAGGGGCGCGACTGGCACTACATGGGCGAGACGAACACCGCATACGATCCCGGCGGTCATTTCCTCATCAGCGTCATCGGCAACTACGACAAGCAGGAGCCGACACCCGCGCAGCTCGATGCGATTGCCGACCTGATGGCGTGGGCGCTCCGCACGTTCGACCTCCCGCTCGAGAGCATCGGGGGGCACTACAACTATGCCGACACCGGTTGTCCTGGGAAGAACCTCAGGAAGTATCTGGAGGACGGCACGTTTCGTCGGATGGTGGCGTCGCGGCTCGCGCGCCCTTCATCGTCCTGAGCGCCCCTCCCTTTGTCATCCTGAGCGCCCCTCCCTTTGTCATCCTGAGCGCCCCTCCCTTTGTCATCCTTCGCTGCGCTCAGGATGACAAGCAGATCCTTCGCTGCGCTCAGGATGACAATGGTTACTTCGACACCGCCGCGAGATCCTTGATTGCCGCAGACATCCAGCGCACGCGTGCCTGGTCCTTCGCGCCGCTCACGTCCGCATCCACCTGCTTCGCCAGCGCCGTCAGCGACCGGCTCCGCGCCGCACCACCCTGCCGCTGGGCCGCCGAGAGGGCGTTCGAGATGGCCGTGGTGCGTGTGGCGGAGAGACCGTTGTCGCGCACGAGCTGGTCGAGATATGACCGCACCACCGGAAACGCCGCCGGCCAGGTGACGTGCGGCTGGCTCTGCGGATTGTAGTCCGTGAAGTGCACCAGCTTCGCCGCCGCCAGCTCGTTGGCCGACAGCTTGTCACTCGGCAGGAGCTCGAGGACGTCGAGGCCCCGCGCCATCTCGCTCGAGTAGACGTAGCCGTTCCAGTAGTACGCGCCCCACGAACCGGCGATCGTGCCACGCGTGCGGCTGTTCGCCGTCGAGTCACCGGCCGGCGGCGGCGCATCCACGGCGCCGCGGTCGAAGTACGCCAGCTCGAACGGATGATCGGGGTCGGTGAAGTCGCTCACGTCGATGCCGCCCTGGTACCAGCCCTGCACCATGATATCGCGGCCCGGCACCGGCACGAGGCCACCATTGTGCGACACGCAGTTCTCCTGTGCGCTCTGCGCGCTCGGGATCTTGAAGTAAGCGTGCTCCGTGTACTTCCGCCCGTTCGCGATGGTGAGGATGGTGTTGCCACCCATCTCCATCATGCTCGTGGCCTGGCAATTCGGCGACGTGCCGCCGCCCCACTCGTCCGTGAACACCACCTTCGAGCCGTCGTTGCTGAAGACGGCCGTGTGCCACAGCGAGAAGTTCGTGTCGGCAGCCGCATCGAGGCGCACCGGCTTCTCGGGGTTGGAGATGTCGACCAGCAGGCCGTAGCTGCCGCATGCGCCGGCGAGGAGGTGCATCGCCGGATAGGACGTGACGTCGTGACAGTTGCGCGGGCCGGTGGGAGCCGGCGGCGGGCCAGCCGGTGCACCGGGACGAACACGGCCGGGAAGTGCACCCGAGCGGTGCGGCGCGGGAGCGAGGTCGGTGAAGATGCGCGCGCCGGTCACCACCTCGGCCTGCTCCGGATGTGCGAGCGGCACCTTGATCACGTCGAGACGGAACATCGAGTTCGTCTCGTCGGCGGCGTCTGTGCCGTTCTTGCAGCCCGCGAGCTCCGTCTCGGGGCGGGCGCCCTGGCTGCCGGAGACGTAGAGGTACACGACCCCCTTGTCCGTGGGGCTCGGGATGAGCGTATGCGTGTGCGAGCCTTTGCAGGTCTGCACGTTCTTGATCAGCTTCGGGTAGCGCGCGTCCGACACGTCATAGATGCGCACGCCCGCCATGTGGTCGGCGGGATTCTGCACGCCGCCCTTGGCGCAATCCGTCCGGTTCCCGGCACCCTCGGCCGAGATGAACAGGAGATGCCCCACGATGGTGGGGTCACCCTGTGAGGTGATGCACGAGACGACCGACACCTTCGCGGGATGCGCGGGGTTGCTGACGTCCCAGATGGAGAAGCCGGCGAAGTTGCCCTGGTAGACGTACTTGCCGCCGCCGAACGCGACGTCCGAGTTGACGAAAGTGAGGCCGCGCGCCGTGTCGAACTCCGCGGCCTTGGGCGTGGACGAGACGAGGCGCATGTTGCTGATCGCCGAACCGGCGTCGAGGAGGCCGGTCTTCAGCCCGTTGCGCGGATCGTTGCCCGTGGGATACGTCTGCGCGTGCAGCGCCGGCGCGGCCGCGAGGGCGATCGACATCGCGAGTTTGCAAAACCTGGCAGTTCCCATCTATAGGCTCCGGTAGTGGACTAGAGGTTGGCGAGCATCTGCTGCATGAGCTGGATCTCGGCGGTCTGCACCACCTCGACGTCGTTGGCGAACACCGAGACGTCCACGTCCTGCGCGGCGAGCGGTGTGGCGAACAGGTCCGCCACCATCTGGAGCGCGCCGGTGTGGTGCTGGATCATGAGGTTGAGGAACTGCCGGTCGAACTCGACCCCCTTGGCGCCGTCGAGCGTCGCGAGTTGCGCGGGGGTGAGCATCCCGGGCATCGTCATCGTGCGCCAGGAGCCGGTATCGGGTGCCATCTGCCGGTTCGCCACCAGCCAATCCTGCATCAGGTGGATCTCGGCCTGCTGCGACTGGTCGATCTTGTTGGCGAACTTGAGGACGCGCGGGCTCGCGTTGCGCCCCTCGGCGAGGCGCGACATGTAGATGGCCTGCGCGTGGTGCGCGATCATGCCCTGCATGAAGCGGACGTCCGCCTCGGTGTAGAGGGCGCCCTTGGGAATGGTGACGGGCATCGACATCGCGGACATGCCGGCCATTCCGGGCATGCTGGCCATGTCTCCCATGCCGGCCATGTGGTGGTGCGCGGTATCGGGCTTCGCGGGCGGCGCGCCCGCCTGACCGTGCGCCGCAAGCGGGGCGAGGAGCAGGAGGGCGGCGAGACAGCGCGTGGAGAGGTAGGTCACGGGTGACGATCCTGGGAGGCAACGGGGTATCGCCAGGAATACGGCTGGCGACAGCAAACCGTTCGGCCTCATTGTCATCCCGAGCGCAGCGAGGGATCTGCTTGTGCATCCCCGAGGCCGCGGGCAGGTACGAAAAGCAGATCCTTCGCTGCGCTCAGGATGACAAGGACTGCACTCAGGGACTCGCGGGCGCCGACTGCACGGAATTCGAAATCCGGTGCAGCGGGTTGTAGTTGATGCCGAGCGTGAGCCGGTACGTCGTCATCAGGAAGCGGTCGCCGGCCGTGGGCATCGAGAAACCATCGAAGCGGTACGCGACCATGTTCGTGCGCATGGCCGCCACGCCGGCCGTGAGCGAGAAGGTGCTGGACAGCGAGTACGCCGCGCCGGCGCCCACGAGCCCACCCCCGCCGCGGCTGTACCGCGACACCGGTGCATACGTCAACCCCGCACCGGCGCCGGACGGGAATGGGGAGTTGAAGTCCTCGGACGCAATCTCGTAACCGATTCGCGCATCGACGTACGGGCGCAGGCGGTCCTCGTAGTTTGCGGAATGCAGCCGGAATCCCGTCTCTGCCGTCTCCATGCTGGACGATCCGCCGAGCAGCGACGATGTGAGGTCCACGGTCCATGAGAGCGTGCGGGCGATCCGGTAATCGATGCGCGTGCCGGAGCCGACACTCATCCAGCTCCTCGCGGGGTTACCCGTCGCCGCAGAAGGGGCGCTGACGCGGCTGATCAGCGGGTACGCCTCGAAGGAGACTTTCGAGCGCTCGAGGGCCGACGCCCGCGCGATTGCCTCGGGCTGCCGCCCGAGCGGCACGGGCTGCGGACGCTCTCCACCAGAGCCCGGTGGACGGCGCAGTTGCGCCGATGCGACGCCGGGAACGAGCAAGGCGAGCGCGAGTGCGGTGCGGGTCAGCATGGGAACCTCACGGTCGGAAGCTGCAGCCTGGGAAGCCGATGATTGCAGGAACCTGATGCGATCGGTGTCCGCCGGCAAGAGTCAGCCCGGGGGCCGCTTGGTGATGTCGGTCGCGCCGAGACCGGCGGGCCTCTGGGCCTCTTTACGGCGTGGCAAACCGCCGCGACGGCGAGGCACTTGCATCACGACTTGACCTCTCCCAACCGCACGAGGCAATTGTGGACAAGAAGAAGGAGCAGAAGTCGGGTGCGTCTTCCGACGTGTCGTCGGTCACCCGCCAGCAGCTCATCGATGGGCTGAACGAGGATCTCGCGCGCGAGTACCAGGCGATCATCGCCTATGTCGTGTACTCGCAGGCGATCAAGGGCGCCCAATACATGAACATCGCGAAGGAGCTCGAGGTGCATGCCGCCGAGGAGCTCTCCCACGCGATCACGATCGCAGCGCAGATCGACTACCTCGGTGGCGAGATCACGACGGTACCCAGACCCGTGAAGACGTCCGAGGACGCGCGCGACATGCTCAAGTTCGACCTGGACAACGAGTCCGAGACCATCCGCGCCTACCGTGTGCGACTGCGGCAGTCCGAGGCACTCGGCGAGTTCGCGGTGAGCGAGCACATTCGTCGGATCCTGCAGCAGGAACAGGAACACCTCACCGACCTCGCCACGGCGCTCGGCCAGGATGCGCCGGATTTGTCCAAGCCGGCCAGGAAATAGGCCGCCTTTTTTACAATCGCCGGTTCGCCGGTGGCTCCTCGTGACGCCGTTCCGTAACTTGCTCGCATGACGCGAGCGTCTCGAATCGCTTCCACCAGATCATGACACGACGGCCTGATGGCGCGAGGGCCATCGGCGGCGTGACGTTCCACCACGCGGGCGCCTTCTGGTTCGGCGTGATGGCCGTGACGGCCGGCACGCTCATGCACCTGCCGATGTACCTCATGGCCAGCGGCAATGGCTATCGCCTCGTGGACATGCCGATGACGAACACGATGCAGGCCGGCATGGCCGCCATCGTGGTGGGGCTGGTCGCCAGCCTGTACGGCCTGTATCCCGCCACCACCGCGACCAGCGCAGACGTCGCCTCGCGCATCAGCGTGCGCGCGCTGGACGACACGCCGATGACGCGCGCGCACATCGGCCTCCTCGTCACCATGGCGCTCGCCGTCACCATCGACATCATGAAGCCGACGGCGCTCGCCTTCGTGATGCCGGGCATGACGATGGAGTACGGGCTCAAGGGTCCGCTCAACCCCACGGGCACCATCCCCGTCGCATACGTCGCGCTCTCGGGCATCGTCGGCACCGTGCTCGGCTCGTTCCTCTGGGGCTGGCTCGGCGATCGCATCGGGCGCCGCGCGTCCATCCTCTACGCCGGCATCGCCTTCATCGGGACGTCGATCTGTGGCGCGATGCCGAGCTTCGCGTGGAACCTGGTGATGTGCTTCCTCATGGGCATCGCCGTGGGCGGCATGCTACCGCTCTGCTATGCGTTGCTGGCCGAGGCGATCCCGGCGCGCCATCGCAGCTGGCTGATGATCCTCGTGGGTGCCGACATCGCCGGCGCGTACGTCCTCACGAGCTGGTTGTCGTCCGCACTGGTACCGACATACAGCTGGCGCATTCTCTGGCTCATCGGCCTGCCGACGGGCCTCGTATTCATTCTCCTCAACCGGTGGATTCCCGAGTCGCCGCGCTTCCTGCTGGCACATTCGCGCGACGCAGAAGCGCGCGCCGTGATGCAGCGCTATGGCGCGGAAGTGATCGAGCGGCCGGCCGAAGATCCCGACGTCGAATCCGGACTCGGCAACAGCTGGACGTCGCTTGCGTCGGCACGATTCCTCGGCCTCACACTGGTCATCGCGTGCCTGGCGATCGGCTCGGGGCTCGTGTTGTTCGGTTTCAATCTCTGGATTCCCTCGAACCTCCGGACGCTCGGCTACACGGAGGCCGACGCCATCCTGCGCAACTCGGCAATGATGGGCTTTCCGCTCACGTTCGTCGTCGCGTGGATGTACGGATTCTGGAGCAGCCGGAAGACGATCATCATCATCGCGGCACTCACCGCAGCGGCGCTGTTCGGGTTCGTCATCGCCGGCAACGCGATCGTGCAGAATCGCACGCTGCTCTATGCACTGCTCATCGTGCCCATCTGGGGCATCAGTTCCGTGGTGGCGGCGCTGTCGGTGTACAGCGCGGAGATCTATCCCACGCGCATCCGGTCGCGCGGCACCGGCTTCGCCGCGGGCGCGAGCAAGGCGGGTGGCGTCGCGATCATCGGGCTCGTGGTGCTGGGCATCGCCACGCCGACGATTGCCACGGTGGCGTTGATCGGCGCGATTCCCATGACCCTCGCCGTGGTGCTGATGATCGTGTTCGGCGTGGAGACCAGGCAGCGGCGGCTGGAGGACATCACTGCCGAGGCACTCCACGCTTTCCACCCGAGCCACAGCGCACCGGCGATGAATGCCAGGTAGCCGCCAATGACGGATATGATCGGCCGGGGACAGCCATGATGATGCTCATCGCGCTACTGGCCCTGGCGCAACCGGTCGCGACGCCCGCCACCGACAGCACGCTCTTCATCCGCGTCAACCAGGTGGGCTACCTTCCCGACGTACCCAAGGTGGCTGTCGCCTGCGTGCTCGATACGACAAGCGTGACGCAATTCCGCGTGATCGATGCGCGCGGCGCGATTGCGTTGCGCAGCCGTCCTGCAACGAAGGGAATTGCCTTCGGCCCGTGCCGGCGGACCTTCCGGCTCGACTTCACCTCGCTGCGGGTCGCCGGTCGCTACCGCATCGTGGTGGGATCGGACACGTCGCCGGCGTTTCGAATCGGAGCGCATGTCTACGACGGCGCCGCCGACACGCTGCTCTACTACATGCGCCAGCAACGCTCCGGCTGGAATCCGGTGTTCGGCGATTCCGTGCACACGCACGACGGCATCGTCGTCGATGGCCCGCGCCTGGGCGACACCGTGCGCGTGAGCGGCGGCTGGGCCGACGCGTCGGACTACCTGCAGTACGTCACGACGTCCGCCAACGCCACGTACGTCATGCTCATGGCGTACCGCGACCATCCGTCGGCGTTCGCCGATCGGTTCGCGGCAAACGGCACGCCGGGCGCGAACGGGCAGGCCGACATCCTCGACGAAGCGCGCCACGGCCTCGAGTGGCTCGTGTCGATGTTCCCGGACGACACCACGATGTTCAACCAGGTCGCGGATGATCGCGACCACACGTACTTCGACCTGCCGTTCAACGACTCGTCGGACTACGGGTGGGGCAAGGGCGGCATGCGTCCCGTCTACCCGTGCACCGGGCGGCCACAAGGGCTGTTCAAGAATACGAACCGTTCGACGGGCTTCGCATCCACCGCCGGCAAGTACGCCTCCGCCTTCGCGCTCGGCGCACAGTTGCTGGCGCGGCGCGATCCGGCATTCGCCGCGCTACTGCGACGGAAGGCCGACGCCGCCTACGCACTCGGCCGCGCACATCCGGGCGTGTGCCAGACCGCCCCTGGCCACGCACCCTATTTCTATGAAGAAGACAACTGGTCGGACGACATGGAGCTCGCCGCCGCCGAGCTCGCGTCACTCGATGGGCATCATGCGCTGCTTGCCGACGCGATCACGTACGCCGCCATGGAGCCGCTGACGCCGTGGTTCGGCGCGGATACGGCAAACCACTACCAGTGGTACCCATGGCACAACAACGGGCACTACCAGACGTGGCGCGTCGCGACGGGGGCTCACGATGCCGCCACGCGCCGTCGCATGGCGGATTACTATCGCCGAGGACTCGGGGCGGTGAAGGCGCGCGCGGATAATGGGTTCCTCATCGGCGTGCCGTTCATCTGGTGCTCGAACAACCTCATCGCGTCGTTCGCCACCCAGGCCATGCTCTACCGGCAGATGACGGGCGACACGCAGTTCCGTGCGTTGGAGCAGGCGGCCATCGACTGGCTGTTCGGTACGAACCCATGGGGCACGTCGATGGTCATCGGTTATCCACACGACGCCCGCACGGCGCGCGATCCACACTCGGCGGTCGCGTCGCGGCTCGGCGTGGACAAGCTGCTGGGCGGCCTGCTCGACGGGCCGGTGTATCGCACGATCTTCGGTAACCTGAAGGGCATCGCGCTGCACGACGCCGATGAGTACGCCCGGTTCAACACGGGTCGCATCGTGTATCACGACGACATCGGCGACTACTCCACCAACGAGCCGATCATGGACGGCACGGCGAACCTGACCTGGCTCCTGTCGGCGCTCGCCGCACCGCGCCGCTGAGGGGGGAGCGATTGCTCAGCCCCACCAGAACGCGGCGGCGATGATGCAGTACAGTCCCACGAGTGCCACGCCCTCCATCCAGATGCTCTTTCCGTCGAAGGTGATGAACGCCGTCACGACGGTCGCCAGCGCGAGCGCGGCCACGAGCAGCGGCGCGAGCACGAGTGTGAGCGGGGTGGGACCGATGAAGAACGAGGCGAACACCAGGATCGGCGTGACGAGCAGCGCGATCTGCAGCGAGCTGTTGAGGATCACGCTGAGCGCATAGTCCATCCGGTTCTTCGCCGCGAGCTGGATGCCCACCACGTTCTCCACTGCGTTGCCCGCGATGGCGACGATGACGAAACCCGTGAACGCCTCACTGATGCCGAGCGAGCGGGTCGCGGGGAGCATCGCGTCCACGAACCATTCGGACACGAAGGCGGCGCCGACCCCGGCCACGCTGAGCACGCCAATCGCCACTGCCATGGGCCATGCGGCATGATCGACTGGCTCCGGCTCGGGGTCCGGGCGGATTGCGGGATCGGCGCTCAAAGAGAACGGCACGCTCGCCAGGAAGACGACGATGAGCACCAGGGCGCATGCGGCGCTCAACGCCGCCTCGTGAGACCCCGCCGGTGTGTGCAGCCCGTCGGCGATGGTCGGCACCATCAGCGCGGCGACGGCGATCATCATCAACGTCACGATCATGCGCGGCGACTCGGCTGAGAAGCGCTGCGTGCCGTTGCGAATTCCGCCGACGATCACGGCCAGGCCGAGCACGAGCAGGGAGTTGGCGAGCATGGAACCGATGAGCGCCGATTTCACCACGTCCACGAGGCCGGCGCGCAAGCTGAAGATGCAGATGAACAACTCGGGCAGGTTGCCGAGTGCCGATTGCAGCATGCCGGTAGCCCCGGGGCCCATCCGGCTCCCGAGCTGCTCGGTGCCGTGTCCCACCGCCGTGGCGAGCAGCGAGAGCGCGGCGGCCGAGGCGATGAAGGTGAGGACGTCGCCGGCGTGGAGATAGTGCAGGGCGCCGGCGAGCGCGGTGAGCGCGACGCCGAGCCCCAGCGTGATGCGTTCACCGCGGGAAATCGATTGCATGGGCGGGTGGGTGGTGTCCGACGGACGACGGGGGCAACTTAGGAGCTCGACAACCCTCCCGCATCCCTTCGACAGATCATGATTCGCGAGACACACGAGAAGCTCCGCCCCATGCTCGAGCGGCGCGACCACGGCTTTCGCTGGCGCGGCACCGACATCTCACGCATCGAGGGACTCAGCGACGCGGTGTTCGGCTTCGCCATCACGCTGCTGGTGGTGTCGCTGGAGGCACCGAAGACCTTTGGTGATCTTGCGCGGTTGATGCACGGCTTCGTGAGCTTCGGCGTCTGCTTCGCGCTGCTGCTGCTGATCTGGCATGCGCAGTACATCTATTTTCGTCGCTATGCGCTCGACGACAAGGCGACCCTCCTGCTGAACGCCGCGCTCCTGTTCGTGGTGGCGTTCTACGTGTATCCGCTGAAGTTCCTCTTCACGACATTCACGAACGGCATCACCGGATATCACGAAACCGACGCGTCGGGCCAGGTGATCCAGACGATGCGGAGTGCCGACTGGCGTCCACTGATGGAAATCTACAGCGCGGGGTTCGTGGCCCTCTACGTGATCTTCGCGCTGCTGTACTGGCATGCGTACCGGCTGCGAGCGCCGCTGGAGCTGAGTCCGATGGAAGTCTACGAGACGCGTGGGGTGATCCAGGAGAACCTGTTGATGATTGCGATCGGTGTCCTGGCGCTGGTACTGGCGTTCCTGGGCCTGCCACAATATTCAGGACTGTCCTATGCGCTGATCGGCCCGCTGCAAACGTGGATGGGGTCCGTGCACGGGAAGCGTCGGCGGATGCTGGCTGGCGCGTCCATGTCGAAGTGAGCGGATAGCGCGCGTGACGCCTCGATGCGCAGATTGTGCATCCCGACCCGTCGCTACCCCCATCCCCAGAACATGCGATACGCTGACACCCTGCTCCCGGAATTCGACGTCGAGATGAAGACCACGCGCACCCTGCTGGAGCGCATTCCATTCGACCATGATGCGACGCGACCGAGTGAGAAATCGCGCACGCTGGTGGAGCTGGGCTCCCACATCGCGAACCTGGTCGCGCTGGGCAGCAGGATCCTGGAGTCCGACGAGCGCGACATCCTGGACCCCGCGGGCGCGAAGCCCGACACGTACGACAGCTCGGACGCGCTGCTCGGGGCCTTCGATCGCCACGCCGCCGCGTCACGTCAGGCCATTGCGTCGCTCGACGACGCGCGACTCGGCGACACATGGACGATCCGCGCCGGCAGCAAGGTCGTGATGGCGTTGCCGCGCGCGGCGGCGCTGCGCACGCTGCTCATGAGCCACATGATCCACCACCGCGGGCAACTGAGTGCCTACCTGCGGCTGAACAACATTCCGCATCCGCCGATTTACGGACCCACGGCGGAGACGGATCCGCGGCGTTAGCAGTCAGCGCCGTCGTGTGGATGTGACATGCAGAGGCTCATTCCAAATTTGGCATGAGCCTCGAATCCAGCCCCTCGAGACCATTCCCTCAGAGGCCTTGTCATCCTGAGCAAAGCGAAGGATCTGCTCTTCGGGAAGCAGAGAACGGGAAAGCAGGCCCTTCGCTGCGCTCAGGGTGACAATGGCGGCAATGATGCGACGTGAGCGAACGCCACCGTGCGGCGCCTCGGCGCACCGGCATCACCAGATCCGCACGCGATCCTTCGGCGCGAGATAAAGCGCCTCGCCCGGCTTCACGCCGAACAGGTCATACCACGCGTCGGTGTTGCGCGACGGTCCGTTCACACGATAGAACCGCGGGCTGTGTTCGTTGCTCGTGACCTGCATGCGCAGCGCATCCTCCCGGCTCTTGCCGCGCCACGCCTGCGCCCATCCGATGAACACGCGCTGCTCGCCGGTGAAGCCGTCGAGCACGCGGTCGGTCTTGCCCGCCATGTGCGTGCGATAGGCCGCGAGTGCCAGCGTGAGGCCGCCGAGGTCCGCGATGTTCTCGCCCATCGTGCGCTGTCCGTTGACGTGGAGGCCCGGCAGTGGCTCGTACGCGGAGTACTGCGCGCCGAGCATCGCGGCGCGGGCGTCGAAGGTCGCGGCGTCCTCCTTGCTCCACAAGTCACGGAGTGCGCCG
>JBDTYL010000223.1:0-3667 GCA_040005695.1 bacterium
CGCTCGGCACCGTCTGCACGAGGTCGAGGTCGAACTCGCGCGTGAGCCGCTCCTGGACGATCTCCATGTGCAGCAGGCCGAGGAACCCGCAGCGGAACCCGAAGCCGAGTGCCGTGGACGTTTCCGGCTGGTAGTTGAGCGACGCGTCGTTGAGCTTGAGCTTCTCGAGCGCGTCGCGCAGCGTTTCGTACTGCTGTGTGTCCGTGGGATACATGCCCGCGAACACGAACGACCGCACCTCCTGGTAGCCGGGCAGCGCCTCGGACGCGCGGTTGTTCGCATCGAAGATCGTGTCGCCCGCCCGCGTCTCGCTCACCGAGCGCACGCTGGCGACGACGTAGCCCACCTCGCCCGGTCCGAGCGACTCCGTCTGGACCTGGCGCAGCTGGTTGTAGCCCACCTCGTCCACCTCGTACACCGACTCCGAGGCGCCGAAGGTGATCTTCGTGCCCTTGCGGAGCACGCCATCCACCACGCGCACGCTGGGAATCGCGCCGCGATACTTGTCGTAGTAGGAGTCGTAGATGAGTGCGCGCAGCGGCGCGGTGTCGTCGCCCACGGGCGCGGGAACGTCCGCGACGACGGCTTCCAGCAGTGCGTGGATGCCGATGCCCGCCTTGGCGCTCACGCGCAGGATCGCGTCCGGATCGCAGCCGAGCAGGTCGGAGACTTCCTGCGCTCGCCGGTCCGGCTCGGCGCCCGGGAGGTCGATCTTGTTGAGGATGGGGATGATCTCGAGCCCGGCATCCATCGCAAGGAACAGGTTCGACAGCGTCTGCGCCTGGATGCCCTGCGACGCGTCGACGACGAGCACCGCGCCCTCGCACGCGGCGAGCGAGCGCGACACTTCGTACGTGAAGTCCACGTGGCCCGGCGTGTCGATCAGGTTGAGCTCGTACTCCTGCCCGTTGTCCGCCGCGTAGCTCATGCGGACGGCGTTCAGCTTGATCGTGATGCCCCGCTCGCGCTCGAGGTCGAGCGTGTCGAGGACCTGCGCCTTCATTTCCCGCTTCTGCAGCATGCCCGTCTCCTCAATGAGACGATCGGCCAGGGTGCTCTTCCCGTGGTCGATGTGCGCGACGATGCAGAAGTTGCGAATATGATCCAGCTTCACGTTGAGCTCGATAGATGTGTGTTGGGTACAGCCCCTTAATATAGTCGCGCCGTCGGGCCGGTCCTGGCAGCATCCGGCCCGCTGCGCCCGCCTGTCGGTCGCCCAGACGCTGGTTAGTTTCCGCATCCTATGGAGTCGTCCGCCCGCGCTGACCTGTTCGATCCGGCAGCGCTCAGTACCCTTGGCCACATCGAAGTCGTCGCCCGCTGGATCGTCGACGGCTTCCTCAGCGGACTGCACCGGTCGCCTCGGAAGGGGTTCTCGGTGGAGTTCGCCGATTTCCGTCCCTACCAGCCAGGCGACGACCTGCGCTACGTGGACTGGAAGATTGCCGCGCGCTCGGACCGCTGGGTGGTGAAGCAGTACGAGGAGGAGACGAACCTCCGCGCCACCGTGGTGCTCGACGTCAGCCGGTCCATGGAATGGACGGGCGACCCCGCGCGCCTCACCAAGCGCCTGTACGCGGAGCATCTCTCCGCGGCCATGGCACTCCTGCTCCTGCGCCAGCGCGACGCCGTGGGCCTCATCCGCTTCGACGACGCCGTGCGCACCAGCGTGCCGCCGCGCGCGCGCTCCACGCAGTGGCGCCGCATCGTGGCCGGGCTCGCCGAGCCGGCAGGCGGCCGCGCGTCCGACCTCGCGAAAGCGCTCCAGCAGGCCGCACGGCTCGTGACGCGCCGCGGCATGGTGCTCCTCGTCAGCGACCTCCTCGTCGACATGGAAGGCGTCATCACGGCACTCCGCGGCCTTCGCGCCGCCGGCCACGACGTCGTCGTCTTCCACGTGATGGATCCCGCCGAGCGTGACTTCGGACTTGTCGGCGAAGCGCAGTATGTGGATCCCGAGTCCGAGCTCGCCGTGCCCGCCGCGGCGGAGGACGTGCGCGCCGCGTATCGCGACACGGTGGAGGAAGTCGTGGGCGAGTGGCGCGACGCGCTCGCCGCGATGGGTGCGGCGTACGAACTCGTGCTCACCAACGCGCCATACACGGTGCCGCTGCGCAAGGCATTCGACGCCCGGCAGCGGCGGCCGTGACCTTCCTCGCGCCGTTCTACCTGCTTCTCGCCGGCGCCGCCGCGGTTCCGTTGCTCCTGCACCTGATGCGCCGCAACATTGCCACGCGCGTCGAGTTCCCCGCTGCGCGCTATCTCCAGCGCGCCGAGCAGGAACACAGCCGGTCGCTCCGCCTGCGCAACCTGCTGCTCATGCTGCTCCGTGTGCTGCTGGTCGTCGCGCTGGCTCTCGCCGCGGCGCGCCCCTTCCTGCCCGGTGTGGGCGTGGGCCACGGACCCACCGCGCTCGCGGTCGTACTCGACAACTCGCTGTCGACCACCGCGGTGAGCGCGGGCGCCCCGGTATTCGCGCGCCTGCGCGATGCCGCACACGACCTCATCGCGGCCTCCACGCCTGGCGACCGGCTCTGGCTCGTCACGGCCGATGGACGTGTGCGCGGCGGCTCGCGCGACGCCCTGCTTGCCGAGGTCGCGCGCCTCGTGCCGGAGCAGGGCGCGGGCGATCTCCCACTCGCACTCCGCCGCGCCGCCGCCGCGGTGTCAGGCAGCAAGCTGCCCGCGCATGCCGTGGCCGTGGCCACCGACGGACAGCGCTCCGCGTGGCAGGACGCTGCGCGCGTGGACGAGCCGCTCGCGCTGTTCGCGCCCGATGGTACCCCACCGCGCAACCGCGCCGTGCTCGCCGTCGAGGCCGATCCCGCGCGATGGACGCCGCGGGGCACCATCAATGCCCGCATCGAGACCACCGATTCCGTGGGCTATCGCATCGTGCTTGGTGCACGGTCGCTGGCGCGCGGCGCGGTCGGACGCGGCGAGCCCCTCGCGTTGCACGTCGCCCCACCCGAGCGCGGCTGGCAGGAGTTGCGCGTGGAACTCGAGCCGGACGACTTCACCGCCGACGATGTGCGCTACGCTGCCGTGTGGCTTGGCCCCGCGCCTGCCGTCACGGCGGACCCCTCAGCGGGCACGTTCGTCGCCACGGCGCTCGGCACGCTCGTCGCCGACGGCCGCGCGGTTCAGGGTGACGGGGTGCACATCGCCTCGGCCGATGTCGTCTCCGCGCTGCCCGCGCTCATCACGCCGCCCACCGATCCCGTGCGCCTCGGTGCCGCCAACCGCGCGCTCGCACGCCTCAATGTCCCGTGGCGCTTCGGCGCCGTCGAATCGTCGCCCGCCATCGTGCGTGGTTCGCATCTCGACGGTGTGAACACGACATCACGCTATCGGCTCGTGCGTCAGGGTGCCGCCGCATCGGACACGCTGGCCACCGCCGCAGGCGAGCCGTGGATCGTCGCTGGCGATGGCTATGTGCTCGTCGCCTCGCGCCTCGATCCCGCAACCACGTCGTTCCCATTGCGCGCCGCATTCGTGCCGTGGGTGGCCGACGTGCTTGGCCGCCGACTCGGCGCGCCCCCGGGCGACGCGGGCGCACCCATCGCCGCCACGCCAGGCGCGCTCGTCCACCTGCCCGCCGGCGCCGACGCCATCGAACGCGCCACCGGCACGCGGCGTTCCATCACTGCCGACCAGCCCACGGCAC
>JBDTYL010000224.1:0-5517 GCA_040005695.1 bacterium
CAGATGCCGATGAGCACCAGATAGTCCGCCTTCAGCGCGCGCGATTCGTTCTTCATCACGCTCGGCGAGCAGCCGGCGCTCGACTTCGGCGGCCGGCGCAATTTGGACGGACAGGGGTTCGCGGCGTTCGGCCAGGTGACATCAGGGCTCGATGTCGTGCGCCGGATCCAGCGCGGTGCCGCGAACGGACAGACGCTCGTTGCGCCGGTCACCATCATCCGCGTGTTGCGGCGCTGACCGCATGCTATAGTTGTGCTCACGGTCGGAAGGGGGAACGTTCTGTCGGACTTCTACGCGCTGCGCCGGACGTCGATCAAGGATGGCATCGCGCTCGTCGCCTTCATCGTCGGCTGGTTGCCGCGGCGCCGTACGCGCTTGCGGACATCATCGCGCATCCCGACTATCAGCGACGCGGCGTGGGACGTCACTTGATCAGCCGCGCCCTCGATGCAACGCCGAATGGTGTGCTCCATGTCAACGCGCGGAGCGGGAGTACCGCATTCTTCGAGCGCATCGGCGGCGAGCGGGGGACGCCCGGTTTCGTGATGCGGCGGACTTCCAGTCACGCCCCGTCGGTGAAACAGCCACCCTGACGAGATCCCATCATGCGTTCACTCATTCCACGGCTTGTCCCGATGTCCGCCTGCGCGGCACTCTGTCTCGCGGCCTGGGCACCAGCACTCGCTGGCGCGCAGATCATGGCCCCGTCGTCCGCTCGCAACATCGTGTATGCGGAAGTCGGAGGCGCGGGCGGCCTCTTCTCGCTGAACTATGAACGGCTCACCGAGGAGGGGATCTATGTCCGGGGAGGAACAGGGTTCTGGGGGATCACGAACCTCGACAACGTACGGGAGGACATCCGGACCATCGTCGCCGGCGCATCGCAGCGATTCGACATCAGCGATCTCCTCGGACAGGGTGCGGGGCGCATCGCCGAAGCGGGCGTCGCGGTCGTCGCGGGCACGTACAAGCGCACGCGGTACGACGTGACGGAAGTCGACGGTACCTACGCGAGCCTGGTGCCCACGGTCGGCCTTCGCGCCGAGCCTCCCGCGGGCGGATTCACCTACCGCGTTACGGTTACGCCCCTCCTTCCAATCGTGAACAGCGCGTCGGCGTTTCCGCGGTCGGCACCGACCATGTGGGCCGGCATCAGCGCGGGGTACATCTTCCGCTGAGGTGACCCGAGACAGGGTGTCGCGTGATCCGGTGGACACGCCGTACGTCCGCCCAGTAACGTTGAGGCGCGCGCCTTGCCGCAGCATGCCGCCGTCCGGCGCCGCGCCGCGCGTCCCGCCCCATACCCACACGGAGCACACGATGGCCACCTACGGTGGAGCAGAAATGGCAGCCGCCTTTCGCACGGTTCGCCGGAACACGATCCAGATTGCCGAGGACATTCCCGAGGGGCAGTACGGGTATCGCGCGGCGCCGGAGTCGATGTCCGTGAGTGACACGCTCCGGCACCTCGCGTTCAGCCCGATGCTGTACGAGGACATGCATCGCGAGAAGCGCGTGACGACGCTCGACGGCTACGACTTTCCCGCGATCATCGGGCAGATTCGCGCGAAGGAGGGCAAGGCGATGACGAAGGCGGAGATCATCGAGCTGCTCACCACCGAGGGCGAGAAGTTCGCGTCATGGCTCGAGTCGCTGACGACGGAGTTCCTCGGCGAGACCTTCACCGGCCCCACGGGCGACATCCGCACGCGCCTGGAGAGCCTGCTCAGCCCCAAGGAGCACGAGATGCATCACCGTGGGCAGCTCATGCTCATCGAGCGGATGATCGGCATCGTGCCACACCTGACGCGCCAGCGGCAGCAGCGACAGCAGCCGGCAAGCGCGACGACCTGACGTCTCGTTGGTCTCTTGCTGCGCGCAGGATGACAACGGTCGCGATTGACGTCAGAGGGTGCAGCGTCACGAGCAGTCAACCACCGACGCCGCGATGACGGGAGCAATCAACGGCGGAGGAGGCGGCGGCACGAGCATTGACCACAGAGGCCACAGATGTTCGTGGAGGACGCCGGCGAAGCTTGCCGAAGTCCTCTGCGTTCCTCCGCGTCCTCTGTGGTTCATGGCTTTGGTTGTCGTCCGACGCAGCGCCTTGTCATCTGAGCGCAGCGAAGGATCTGCTTGTTGCGGTGGGCCACGCAGATCCTTCGCTGCGCTCAGGATGACAATTCACACCGGCCGCTCGATGGACGGACTCTGCGGCGTGAACATGCGCGGGCCCGACTCGGTGATGTGCAGGCAGTCCTCCAGCCGGATGCCGAACTCGCCGTAGATCGCGATGGTGGGCTCGTCGCTGAAGCACATGCCGGGCTGGATGCGCGTCTTGTTGCCGCGCACGAAGTTGGTCCACTCGTGACCGTCGAGACCGATGCCGTGGCCGGTGCGGTGCGGCAGGCCGGGCACCTTGTAGTCCGGCCCGAATCCCGCCGCCGTGATGACCTGGCGCGCCGCGGCATCGACAGACTCGCACGTCGCGCCTACCTGTGCCGCCGCGAGCGCGGCACTCTGTGCCCTCTTCTCGACCTCCCACACATCGCGCTGGCGCTGCGTGGGCGTGCCGAATACGGACGTGCGGGTGATGTCGGAGACGTAGCCTTCCACGGTGCAGCCGGCGTCGATGAGGACGACGTCGCCTTCGCGCAGCCGCTGCGGCTGCACGCTGCCATGCGGGAAGGCGGAGTACTTGCCGAAGATCACGAGCGCGCCGTCGGCATTGCCACCGAGCCCGCGGGTAGTGGCCGCGACGCTGGAGGCGACGTCGCCGGTGGTGAGCCCTTCCTTGAGTCCGGCGAATGTGGTGCCGATGGCCTTGAGCGTGATGTCGTTCGCCTGCTGGAGCAGCGCAATCTCGGCAGGTGACTTGATCATGCGGCAACCGGCCGTGACCGGCGTGGCGCTCACGAACGTGGCCGATGGCAATTCCTGGCGCAGGCCGTCGTAGATGACGAAGCGCAGCCGCTCCTCGACGCCAATCCGTGACGTGGCGCCGCGGTCGCGGAGGATGCCCGCGATGACCTTGTACGGGCTCTCGTCTTCCTGCCAGGCGCGGACGTCGGTGGAGAACTTGATCAGTTCTCGTGCCCGCGCTTCCTCGAAGCCGGGCGTGACCCACGCCAGCTCACCGCGGGCGGGGATCACCACCGCGAAGGTGCGCTCGCTGTTCCCCCACCGCACGCCCGTGTAGTAGAACATGCTCGTGCCGCCCTCGAGCACCATGGCGTCGATGCCATTGTCCGTCATGAGGCGGCGGGCCTTCTCGATGCGGGCGCGACGTTCCTCGTCGGTGATGGGGGTCAATGTCGCCAAGCTTGTGCCCGGGGCGAGCGGCACCTCCTTCGCCGACGCGTCGGGGACGTCGAACAGGCCGGCCTGACGGCCGACGGCGGCGGCGCCGGCCAGTGCGGCCGATCGGGCAAGAAAGTCTCTACGCTGCATGCGAGGGTGCTCGGCTCGAGTGGAGGGGTGTGATATTCGCCGAGAAAGCATAGCACGCGCGCAGGTGTGATGCATCTCCGGCTCGCTCGCTTCGCGGGCCGCCGATTGACCGCGGAGGACACGGGAAATCATTCAAGGCTGAAGCACAGCTGAATGAACTCCTGAATGAACCGCGTCCGAACGCTGTTCCTCTACGTCCTCTGTGGTGAAAAGTCGGTCGCTGTTCCACGGCCCTATTTGACCGCAGAGGACACGGAGGACTGCGCGAACACCACGTGAGCAGTGCGAGAAAGAAGTCGAGAGCCTGTGCACTGGTTGGCTGCCGTTCGGTGACCGTTGGATGCCTCCGTGTCCTCTGTGTGCCTCTGCGTCCTCTGTGGTGAAAAGCCGTTCGCTGTTCCACGGCCTGACCTATTTGACCGCAGAGGACACAGAGGACTGCGCGAACAACGGGTGAGCAGTGAGGAAAAGAGCCCATGCACTGGTTGGCTGCCGTTCGGTGACCGTTGGATGCCTCCGTGTCCTCTGTGTTCCTCTGCGTCCTCTGTGGTGAAAAGCCGTTCGCTGTTCCTCGGCACGAGCCGCATGACCGCAGAGGTCACGGACGTTCACAGAGGACAGCCTCACTTGCCACGAGCGGCTGCCGCACGGTACGCTTGACGCATGCGAATCCCCTTCCTTCTCGCGCTTGGCACGCTCACCGCCACGCTCCTTCCCACCAGCGGTTCGGCGCAGCAGCACGGCGTCGTGATGCCTGGCGTCGAAGTACTCCTCACCGATTCGCTCCACCTCATCCGTGGCAAGCGCGTCGGGCTGATCACCAACCACTCCGGCCGCGATCGAACGGGCACCAGCAGCATCGACCTGCTGTTCCACGCGCCGGGCGTGACGCTCACCGCGCTCTTCGGGCCGGAGCACGGCATCCGCGGCGTCGGCAAGGCCGGCGAGAAGATCGGGTCCAGCGTGGACTCCGCGACGGGGGTGCGCGTGTACTCGCTGTACGGCGACACCCACGTACCCACGGCAGACATGCTGAAGGACATCGACGTCCTGCTCTACGATATCCAGGACGTCGGTGCGCGCGTCTACACCTTCGAGTGGACGCTCGCGCAGGCGGCCGCCGCGGCGAAGAAGCCGGTGATCATCCTCGACCGTCCCGATCCCATCCGCGCGGACCGCATCGAGGGCAACATCCTCGACCCGAAGTTCGCCTCGGGCGTCGGGCTGTTCCCGGTGGCGTTGCGCTACGGACTCACGCCCGGTGAGTTGATGCACTACCTCGTCGGCACGAAGCTCATCGATGCCGACATCCACGTGGTGCCGATGAAGAACTACCGTCGCGCGATGTGGTTCGACCAGACGGGTCTCCCGCGCGTGAACCCGTCACCGAATCTGCGCTCGAGCGACGCCGAGCTGCTCTATCCGGGCACGGTGTTCTTCGAGGGCACCACCGCCACGGAAGGACGCGGGACCGAAGACCCGTTCACGCTCATCGGCGCGTCGTGGATGACGGACAATGCCACGATCGCGGGCGAGCTGAACGCGCTCAAGCTGCCCGGCGTGCACTTCGATACGACGACGCGCACCATCGAGCCCACCTACAAGTTCGGTGGGCAGACCATCCCGATGATCAAGGTACGCGTGACCGACCGCGACGCGGTGCGGCCGGTGGAGGTCGGCGTGCGCATGCTGCGCGCGATCTACGCGCGGCACCCGAAGGACTTCCAGTGGCGAGTGGGCTCGATCGACCGGCTCGCCGGCACGGATCAGCTGCGCATCGCGGTGGAGACCGGTACGGTGAACGACCTCGTCGCGACATGGAATGCCGACGCGGTCCGGTTCGCGGCGATGGTGAAGCCGTACCTGATTTACAGGTAAATGCAATCCTCCTGGAGTGAACCGCCAAGTGCCTCAGGCGCGCCAAGAAGGGCTGGCGGCGCGCCGTCCCCCATGTCATCCTGAGCGCAGCTCCCCCGTGTCATCCTGAGCGCAGCTCCCCCGTGTCATCCTGGGCGCAGCTCCCCCGTGTCATCCTGAGCGCAGCTCCCCCGTGTCATCCTGAGCGCA
>JBDTYL010000225.1:0-2726 GCA_040005695.1 bacterium
GCTCCACGGGATTCAGCCGCTCCAGCAGGAGCAGGAACGCCATCGAGAGCGAGTCCGACTCCGCGTCCAGCGTGCGCGGGACGTCCACGAACGATGCGTCACTGAGCAGCGGTTCCGGCAGCCACAGCCCGGAGTACTGCTCGCGACGGACGCGCGCCGACCGCAGGTGGTCGATCGCCAGACGGGTAACGATCGCCATGAGGTACGCGCGCAGCGAGTCGACCTGTACGCCGTCCTCGCGCGCACGCGCGTAGCGCAGATACGCGTCCTGCACGATGTCCTCCGCATCACCTGCCTCGCCGAGCATGCGATACGCAAGGCCGAAGAGCGTCGGCCGGAGCTGCTCGAAAGTGGTCGCGTCGCTTGTGCGCCTGTCAGGTGGCATGTCGCGCTCGTGCATCATTCACCAGTGCCTCGCGGAAGCCGTCGCGCCACGAGGTCCATCGGGGCGTCCATCCCAGCTCCCGACGTGCCTTGGCATTCGATGCGCCACTCGCCTCGTTCATCATGCGGACCACCACGTCGCCAGCCAGCAGCCTCGCAAGCCACACCGGGATCGTACGTGGCGACGGTGCGCCGACTGCCGCCGCCATTGCCGGCAGCCATTCGAACTGCGGCGCCGGTTCGTCATCCACGATGTTGTACACGCCACCGTCTCCACGCTCCACCGCCATCGCCGTGGCCTCTGCGGCGTCATCGGCATGAATGAACGACATCACGCCCCTGCCGCAACCGACGATGGGAATCTGCCTGCGGCGCACCATGTCCACCATCGCGTCCGACGCGCCCGGACCATACAGGCTTCCGTAGCGCAACACGAGGCCGGTGAGCGGCGCACTCGTGACCGCTTGCTCGACATACTGTATCGCGCGCAATGTCTCCTTCTGCGCCGCGACTGGCTGGTCCTCGAAGGGATCACCCTCCGTGAGCAGCTTCAGCCCTTGCCTCCGGCCCGGCCACCCACAGAAGCTCTGCGCCACGAACCGCTGCACACCCACGGCCTCGGCGGCAGACAACAGGTGGCGCGTGCCTGTCGTGCGCAGGGCGTTCGTCGTGGCGAACCAGTGGTCGAATTTCCGCATGTCCGGCTTGCCGCCGAGGGCGGTCATCTCGTGCACGATGACATCGGGCTCGGCGCGCGCGACAGCGTGTCCGACCGCGTCCGCATCGAGCCCATCCATTACCAGCGCTTCTGCACCCAGCCGTCGCAGGTCGTCGAGCTTCTCCCTCCGGCTGGTGGTGGCGAACACCGTATGCCCGCGCGCGGCGAGCAGTAAGGTCAGCCGGCTTCCGATGATACCCGTTCCGCCTGCAATGAACACTCGCATCCTGATCTCCATTTGTTGTCGTGCCTAGGAGACGAGATAGCCTGCCGTCAGTGTGACACTGGATGGTGCGCTGGGTGTCTGCAAGGCAGGCGCGAGCAGGAAAAATGGGATGACCCCGCTCTCTCCTGGGCGGCCTTGTGCACATCCATGCCGGGATGGATGATTGGACGCGTGACATTACGAACGAGTTCGGTACACTCCTGATGTTCCTCTATCGCCCCCCACCCTGGAGCTGTCCCATTGCGCCTGATCCCCCTTCTCGGTCTTGGTCTCCTTGCCATGGCGTGTGCGCCAAAGTCCGATTCCGCGTCTGCGCCGACCCCTCTCTCAGCGGAGGAGCTGGACAAGGTGAAGGCGGTTGACTCCGCCTTCGCCGCAGGCATGAACGCAAAGGATACGACGGCCGTGTTCGCCGTCTACGCGGCCGACGCCAAGGTGATGCCGCCCGACTCGCCGGCACTGGACGGCGCCTCCTGGCATCCCGTGATTGCCGGAATGATCAGTGCCGGCGCCAGTGATTTCGTGCTCAACCCGACCACGGCGTACGGCGTTGGCGACCTGGCGTACATGGTCGGCACGGCGACTTTCAAGATGGGCGGCGCAGCGGAGTCGGTGAAGTACACCGAAGTCCTGCGGAAGGGCGCCGACGGCAAGTGGCGCTACGTCGTCGACATGTTCAGCGGCATCGCACCGCCGGCTCCCGCAGCGGCACCAGCAAGGAAGTAACGGGTCAGCGCGCCGGGCGGCATGACAGTTCGGAAGGCATGCCGCATCGGTTCACCCGTCGGCGACGCTCCTGGCGGATCAACCGGTCATGGATCAAGGTTGGTGGGAGCGCGCCGGAGCGCGTTGGGCGATACTGCGGCCCGCTCGACTCTCGGCCTACTCGGCGATGGGCCACACCCGCAGCATGACAACGCCGTGCGAAGGCACGGTCGCCGAATAGCGGCTCTCGACAACGGCGGAGTCCGTGTGGGCCCAGAGATCCCGCACGCGAGCCTTCTTGGTCCGCACGCCCACTCGGCCCCAGTCCGCGGTGATGCTCGACGAAACCGAGGCACGGTTGAAGAGCAGCACGGCGCGTGACCCGTCGGCCAGTGGCTTCACCCACACCTGCAGCTCGCTCGGCGAGGCCTGCACGATCGTGCCCTGGACGCCCAGTGAATCCTGGTCCACGGCGATCACTTCGTTGTTGAGGAGGATCTCGCGCGTCGCGGCGGCCGGACGCGTGGAGTCCATCATCGCGCGCACATCGTTGCCGGCGATGAGCGGTGCGGCCATCATCGCCCACAGGCTGAAGTGCGATCGGTACTCCGTCGCCGTCATGCCGCCGTTGCCCACCTCCAGCATGTCGGGATCGTTCCAGCTGCCCGGCTTCGCGATGTGCCAGTACTGCGA
>JBDTYL010000226.1:0-6118 GCA_040005695.1 bacterium
CCGGTTGCGGAAGCCGGCGAGGTACATGATGTGGAGGAACAGCCAGAACCACCACGCGAGGCTGCCCGCAACCTGGAACCGCCCGAAGTCGGCGATGGCGCGATGCCGGCCGATGGTCGCGAGGTCGCCCTTGTTGTGGTATTGGAAGGGCTCGCGGGCACGGCGCTCGAGTGTGCGACGGATGTTGTGTGCCGCATGCCTGCCCATCTGCATGGCCGCGGGCGCCACGCCCGGCACGGGCGTGCCCGTCGTCGTGATCGCCGCCATGTCGCCGACGACGAAGACCTCCGGATGACCGGCGATGCTGAGGTCCGGCTCGACCGGCACGCGTCCCACTCGGTCCACCGGCACGCCCAGCGTCGCACCAATTGGCGATGCCGCATTACCGGCCGCCCAGATCAGTGTGTGGGCTCGTAGCACCTCGCCGCCCACTTGCACCACGCCCGGCGCCACGTCCGTCACCAGTGCGCCGAGCCGCACGTCCACGCCCAGCTCGATGAGGTCGCGGCGCGCGCGCTCGGACAGCGATGCCGGATAGCTCGGCAGGATGCGCGACCCGCCTTCCAGCAGCGTGACGCGCACATGCTCAGCCGCGATGCGCCGGAAGTCGCGTGCGAGCGAGTCGTGCGCGATCGTGGGCAGCATGCCGGCCAGCTCCACGCCAGTCGGCCCGCCACCCACGATCACGAAGTGCAGCCACGCTTCCCGCTCGGCGGGATCCTCCGCGAGCTCCGCGCGTTCGAACGCCGAGAGGATGCGACGGCGCAGTTCGAGCGCGTCGTCGATGCTCTTGAGGCCGGGCGCCAGCGGTTCCCACTCGGGATGCGCGAAGTATGCGTGCCGCGCTCCCGCCGCGACGATGAGGTAGTCGTACGGGAATTCCCGCCCGCCGTCCGCGACCACCACACGTCGCGCGGTATCCACGCGGACCACGTCCGTCATGAGCACCGTCGTGTTCTGCTGGCGCCGCAGGAGCCACCGGATGGGCGCCGTGATGTCCGTGGCAGCGAGCGTGGCGGTCGCCACCTGGTAGAGCAGCGGCTGGAACAGGTGGTGATTCGTGCGGTCGAGCACGAGAAGGTCCACGTTATCGTGCTTCAGCGCCCGCGCGGCGTAGAGCCCGCCGAATCCCCCACCGATGATGATGACGCGTGGTTTCATGCTCGGCATCCTGGATGGTTTACGATCCGGATCATCGTCCGACAGGTAGCATTCATTCGCCAGTCGAGGATTCTGACCAGCTCGACCGTCCGCGCCTGTCATCCAGAGCAAAGCGAAGGATCTGCTCCTGACCACGGCGCGGGAACCCGGCTCGCGGCGCTCTTGGGCGCTGGTCGCGCGCCGACCTGACCGCTACGGACGCGGAAGCGTGATTGCGCGCGACCTGCCGTCCGCCGCGATCAGGTTGAGGAAGATGCGCGCCGCACCAGGCACGCCGGCGGGAAGCTGGCGGAACAGGGCCAGCGTGCTGTAGACGTACGCGCCCTTCCCCACCTGCACCACGAGTACGGCATTCTCGTTCGGCGGCTCACCCGGGTCGTGCATCTCGAGCATGTGCTGGTAGTGCGGATCCGCGGTAGTCGGCATGTACGTCGAGCGCTCCTGCACCCAGCCGGCGAAGTCTGCCGCCGTGATGAGGTTGGGCGTCGACAGGAGCGCGGCGCTCGACGTCAGCAGTCGAACCGGCGCCGTCTCTTCCGTCACGCGCTCCGCCGTGGGACGCCTGAGCACGACCGGATACGGCAGCACGCCAGGCTGCTCGATCTCGCTCTGCCCATACTGGAGCACCACCGTCCCACCTTTGCGCGCGAAGGCCTGGAGCTTCGGCGCGTCTGCGACGAGCCGGGGACTCGCGGCGAACGCGCGCGGGCCCACCACCACCGCTCCGAACCGCGACAGGTCGGTGGTGCCGAGCGCCTCCGGCGACACCATCGTCACCCGCATGCCGAGTTCCCCGAGCATCGGCGCGACGTTGTCGCCGACGCCGCGAACGTAGGCGATGGACGTGTTCGCGGGCAGCTTCGCCTCCACCGCCTCTATCTCGACGCGCGCCGCCCGGTATGAGCGGAGCGTTCGGATGTGCGCGTACTGGATCGGTATGTAGCCCTGCGTGAACGTCTCGCCGCCACTCTCGGCAGTCGCGCTCACGACGTGACGGCCCGCCGGAAGCGTTCCCTTCACCCGGAAAGACACCATGGCGTCCGCGAACGGCTCGATTGCCACGTGGCGGACGGCGGAATCCACCGCCAGCGACTTCGGTGCGGCGAGCGTCACGGTGACGCCGCGCGGTGTCGTGCCGGCGTTGTGCAGCCGCACGTCATAGGTCCGCTCGAACGGTACGCCGGCGCGAGCGTACTGCACCTCGGCGTCGAACAGCACGCTGATGGCCGGCACCGCCGCCACCGGTCGGCGCTGCTCGCCGCGCGCCGGATCGGCGAAGCGGTACACCACGGGTCCTGCATCGACGCTCACCGGCACGCCGCCGATGCGAAGGGTTGCGCGCGCATGCGTGTCCGCCACCCGGTCCTCACCGATGCCCACGTTCTGCGCTGCGGCCGAGCCGGCGGGCGGCAGCGTGAACACATCGCCGGGCTTGCCCCCGGCGAGCCACCACGGCACGCTCGGCGTCGTGGGAGCGAGTCGGACGGCGACGTGTCGCGCGCTGTCGGGTGCGATCACCTGTCCCGGCGTCTCGGCGGCCACCTGTCCCACTCCCGGTGACGCCCACGCCTGCGCACTCTCCAGGACGATGTCGCTGTGGCCCTGGTTGTACACGGACAGCGTCACGGGCAGCGTCTCGCCCACGGCCACGAGCTCGCGCGGCGCCGTGGCCTCAACGAGCACGCCGGCCGACGCCAGGAGCGCGGCACGGGCGCGCGTCGCCGCGGTCTCGAGCGAAACAGCAAGGTCGCCCGTCGCCCCTGTGCACCCGAGCGCGATGCCGGTGCGTCCGCAGGGAAGTGCGTCGCGCACCGACGTGACGAGCCGCGTGACCCGCGCAAGCGGCAGCACCATTGGCGCAGGCGCCCTGAGGTTCTCCACGTCACGCGTCGCGGCGATGGCCGCGGGGATGGAATCGAGTGCGGCGCGAGCGGCTGCCGGCAGCGGCACGCCAGCGAACCGCGACCAATTGGCGGCGATGTCCTGGAGCGGTGACGTCTCGTGCTTGAGCGGCTCGCTCACGCGCGACTGCTCGAGCTTCAGGTAGTCGAGCGACGTGCCGCGGCGCTGCAGCTGCCCGAACCCCTGCGACAGGTGCTGCGACCGACTCTCCGATGCGATCTCCGCATACGTTCGGCCGCGCAGGGCGCTCAGTTCGCCGACGTTGAAGGACATCGTCGCCTCGCCAGGCGCGAAGCGCGCGGCGCGATAGAACTTGAGCGGCGTCCATGCGCCAAGCCCGAGTGTCGCGGTCGCGGGAAAGCGGACGGTGTCCGCGGCGGCGTCGAACGCCTCGCGTGCGAGGATGGCCGATACCTGGTGGTGTCCGTGCCCGTCACGCGGCGTGCCGGAGAACACTGCCACGATCACCTGCGGCCGGAAGGCACGCACCACCGTCACCACGTCACGGAGGATGGAATCCTTCGGCCAGTGGGCGTACGTCTCGTCGGCCGTCTTGGAGAACCCGAAGTCGTACGCCCGCGTGAAGAACTGCCGCCCCCCGTCGAGCCGGCGCGCCGCGAGCAGCTCCTCCGTGCGGATCATGCCGAGCAGCGGACCGAGCTCGTTGCCGATGAGGTTCTGGCCGCCGTCGCCGCGCGTGAGCGAGAGGTATCCCGTCTCCACCTGCCGGCCGCGCGCGAGCCAGGTGATGAGCTGCGTGTCTTCGTCGTCGGGGTGCGCGCCGATCACCAGCACACGGGCCGTGACGTCGAGGCCGGCCACGGCTTCGCCCAACACGATGGCGCCGCGTTCCTGGGACATGAGGAGGCGCGGCGCGGCGAGGAGCAGGAGCGAAAGGACGAGCCTGGCGTTGCGAGTCATCGTATCATGTGCGGGTGACGGCTGAACAGCTGAACGGCGGACCGTACGTCATGCACAGTAAATCGTACGTCGTCGAGCCGTTGAGTCGTTGAAGTCGTTGAATCGTAAACGGGAGATCGTAGCCGTCAGACCTTGGCAGCCCTCCGCTTCTCCTTCACCGGCGCGAGCGTGAGCACTTCCGTGACGATACGCTTCTGCTCCACCTTGTGCGCCTCCGAGTAACCCTCGGCGGGACTGGCCCGTTCCGGACGACCGATGTAGCGGATGGTGAGCATGTTGCCCGTGGCCACGCGCAGCTGCGGCGCGACGAAGGTCCACGCCCCCATGTTCTTCGGCTCCTCCTGTGCCCACACCACGTCCTCGAGATTCGGATAGCGATCCACGATCGCGGCCACGTCCGCGCCCGGCCACGGATACAATTCATCCACCCGCACCAGCGCAACGTCGGCACTGTCGGCAGCGCGCGCCTCCAGCAAGTCGTAGTACATCTTCGCCGTCGAGAGCACGAGGCGCCGCACGTCCACCACGCGCGACTCCACCGACACGTCGTCGATCACCGGCTGGAACGAGCCCGTCGCGAGCTGCTCGAGGCTTGATGCCGCCGCCGGCAGGCGCAGGAGGCTCTTCGGTTGCATCAGCACGAGCGGGCAGCGCTCCGCGCGCAGCGCCTGGCGGCGCAGGATGTGGAAGTACTGCGCCGGCGTACTCGGATACGCCACGCACATGTTGCCCTCGGCACACAGCTGCAGGAACCGCTCGAGGCGCGCGCTCGAGTGCTCCGGCCCGCCCCCCTCGTAGCCGTGCGGCAGCAGCAGCACCAGCCCGCTCCACTGGCCCCACTTCGCGCGGTCCGCGGAAATGAACTGGTCGATGATCGGCTGCGCGACGTTCACGAAGTCGCCGTACTGCGCTTCCCACAGCACGAGGTCCGTTTCCGTTGCCGTGCTGAAACCGTACTCGAAGCCCATCACCGCCGTCTCGGAGAGCGGGCTGTTGTAGATCTCGAACGGCGCCTTCGCGGCCGGCAGGCTCGCGAGCGGCGTGTACGTCCCGCCCTTCTCCACGTCGTGCAGCACCGCATTGCGGTGCGCGAACGTGCCGCGCTCGGCATCCTGGCCACTCAGCCGCACGCCCACGCCCGCCTGCAGCAGCGAGCCGAACGCCAGCGCCTCGGCGTGCCCCCAGTCGATGAGGTGCTTGTGCAGCGCCTCGCGCCGGCGCTCGATCACCTTGATCAGCTTCGGCGGCCCACGGAAGGCGGGGGGCCACGCGAGCAACTGCTCGTTGAGCGCCTCGATGTCGGCGGCAGGCATGCCCGTCATCGGCTCGACGTCGTCCTCCACCACGGCGTGCGACTTGGTGCCCCGCGCATGCGACTCGTCCGGCACCGCCGACTTCATCTCGCGATGCAGCCCCGCCAGCTTGTCGCCGAACGCCTTGTCGATCGCCTTCACCTCGGCCTCCGTCACGACCCGCTCGCGCACCAGCCGCGCCGCCCAGACCTCGCGCGGCGTGGGATGCGCGCGGATGGCCTCATACAACTTTGGCTGCGTGAAGAACGGCTCGTCGGTCTCGTTGTGGCCCCAGCGGCGGTACCCCACCACGTCGATCAGGACGTCCTTCGAGAACGTGTCGCGGTAGGCCACGGCGAGGCGCACGGCAATGAGGCAGGCTTCCGCGTCGTCCGCGTTCACGTGCATCACCGGCACTTCGAACCCCTTCGCCGGGTCGCTCGCGTAGCGCGTGGAGCGAGCGTCGATGGGGTCCGTGGTGAAGCCCACCTGGTTGTTCACGATGAGGTGCATCGTGCCGCCCACGTGGTATCCGCGCAGCCGCGACAGGTTGAACGTCTCGGGCACCACGCCCTCACCGGGGAACGCCGCATCGCCGTGGATGCAGAGCGGAAGCGCCACGCGCTCGTTGCGGCCGCCGTCCACGCGCTGCTTTGCCCGCGCGATGCCCGACATGATCGGGTTCACCACCTCGAGGTGGCTCGGGTTGGGCACCAGCTCGATGGACACGGTGCGCTCGCCCACCTGCCGCGCATTGGTGAATCCGAGATGGTATTTCACGTCGCCCGTGCTGCTGTAGGCGCTCGCGTCGCCCTGCCGGCCCTCGAACTCGCCGAACATCT
>JBDTYL010000227.1:0-3955 GCA_040005695.1 bacterium
GGTAGCGTCCCGATCCGGCCGGGCTCTCCTTGCCCTGGAGCGCCTCGCGTTGCGCCACGTAGGCGCGCGCGCCGTTGAGGCCCGTCTCCTCGTTGTTCCAGAGGGCGAAGCGGATGGAGCGGTCGGTCGTCACGTCCGGCATGCTCAGGATGCGCGCGAGCTCCATCACGAGTGCGGTGCCGGAGCCGTCGTCGTTCGCGGCCTCGCCCCAGCCGTGGCCGTCCATGTGCGCGCCCACGATGTACATCTCGCCCGGATGCGTGGTGCCCACCTTGGTGCAGTACACCTCCTGCCGCATGCCTGGCGTGGTGGGTTGCGCGTCGATCGCGCGGATGGCGAGGTCCTTCTGCGCGAGCGAGTCCGTGTTCACGCCGGTGCGCGTGCGCACGCCGCGCATGCGACCGCCGCCCTGCGCGGTACCGAGTGCGGCGGCCATCGCGCCGGCCGCGGCGGCGGCCGCGCGCGTTGCGCTGTCGGCCGTTCGGTTGGCCTGGGGTGCGGGCTGGTAGTCGTACGTGATGCGCTGCACGTCGGTGCAGCCGTAGCTCTTGAGCTGCGTCTCGATCCACGTCACCGCGTTCGCGTTGCGGTCCGTGCCCTGCCGCCGGTCGCCGAACTGCGTGAGCCCCTTGATGGTCGCCTTGTAGCGCGCGAGGTCCAGCCGTGACGCGAGGATGCGCACCGGGTCGTTGAGCGTATCGGCGCGCGCGGGTGGCAGCGACGGCACGCCCTGCGACATGGCGGGCACGCCGAACGTGGCGAGCAGTCCGCACGCGGTGAGGAAGATGGGAGCGACGCGCATTGTCATCCTGTTGAGTCGACCGGGGAAGAGGAACGCCGTTCGTCTCGAAGCCGACGGACGGGCAGGTGAGAAAGTACGGCCCGTCGCGCTCGTTCGTGACTGTGCCGCCCGAACAGGCGGACACGGCAGCGCTGGCGACGCCCATCGACACCCCTTTCGGACGGCCGGGCCATCTCTAGTTTCGTGGCGGGAAGGCACTGCGCCAACCCCGCATCCATCGCGCTGCACCGGATTGCGCCAATCTCGCACGAAGAGACACATGACGGTCCCGCACATGCTCCGCACCGGCGCCCTCACCATCCTCCTCGCCTCCGCCTGCTCCGTGCAGCACCAGCCGCCGGCGCGCAGCGCGACGGTGGACGACCACATGTCGCACATGTCCGCGGCGGACCGCGCCGCGCCGCGCCCTGGTGACGTCACCAGCCAGGGTACCGCCGGACTCCCGCCGAGCGCGAACACGGCGGTCGCCCGGCTGGCCGCGAGCCCGCGCCATGCGGAGTGGGTGAAGGTGGCATGGGCGCCGGGCGCCGCCGATTCGCTGTTGGCGTGGGTCGTCTATCCCGCCACGAGCAACGCGCACACGCCAGTGGTCGTGGTGGTGCACGAGATCTTCGGGCTCCAGACCTGGGTGCGTGGCGTGGCCGACCAGGTGGCGGCCGACGGCTTCATCGCGGTCGCACCGGACCTGTTGTCGCGCGTGCGCGGCGGCGCGAGCACGGTGGAGCTCACCGGCGACTCCGCCCGAAAGCTCATTTCGAGCGTGAGCATGGCGGAGCGCAACCGCGGCATCACCGCCGTAGCGAATTATGCGATGGCGCTGTCGTCGGCCGCACCGCGCTACGCCGTGATCGGTTTCTGCTGGGGCGGACAGACCACCTGGGGCGCCGCGATCAACAACGGGACGGGGTTCTCTGGTGGCGTGGCGTTCTACGGCGCGTTCCCGTACATGATGGGAGGCATGCTGGCCGCTGATTCCATGGCGAAGATCGCCGCGCCGATGATGCTGCTGAGTGGCTCGAAGGACGCGCGCATCGGTGCCTCGATGCCGGCGATCGATTCGAGCATGCACGCGATGGGCAAGAGCTACTACGGGCGCAATTACGAGGGTGCCGAGCACGGCTTCGTGCGCGCGCAGAACGATCCCAAGACGCCGCGCGACGAGGCGACGGAATCCGCCAATCAGGCCGCGATCGTCGACGCGTGGCCGCGCACGGTGGCGTTCCTCCGCAAGAGCCTGGGCATGTAGCGATTCTTTGTCATCCTGCGCGAAGCGCAGGATCTGCTTTTCGCCGGACCCTCCACAAGCAGATCCTTCGCTCCGCTCAGGATGACAAAATGGAGCAGGACGGCTGCTTCATTCCGGCGCCTCGCCTGTCTGGCGCATCAGGTGACCAGCGGATGACCGGGGGGGGACCGTTGACGACGAGGTTGGATGCGCTTCACTCACCCAGCCAACCCGTCCCATGCTCATCGACACGCCGCCAGCGCCGGCCCAGCCGCTCGTCTCTCCTTCCGCAACGACCACTTCCAGGCCTCGCATGACGTGGACGCGCCCGCGGCCGAACACCGGCCTCATGCGGCTCCTGGGCGTCCTCAACCGCGCCGTGCTGCTGCACGGACTGCCGCTGCTGCGCCGGATCCCCGGACTGCGGGACCTGCCATTCGTCCGCGGCTACTTCCGCGTGCGGGCCATGGAGATCCCTGCAGACGACTTTCGCCGCCTCGAGGCAGCCGTCAACCCCGGCACCGTGGCGTTCCTCGGCCCCAATCACCCGGAGTTCGGCGCCGACTGGCTGGTGGACAAGGAGATTTCGACGTGGGTGGCGCCGCGCATGGCCGCCTGGGCGGATCGCGGCATCATCGCCGCAGCGCCGCGCTTCTTCGGCATGAACAACCTCGTCGCCAACGACGGTGGCGAGGCGGCGCGTGAGTACTCCGTCGAGCAGGCGCTCGCGGGCCACGGCGTGCTGCTGCATCCCGAGGGTACCGTCCGCTGGACGAACGACGTCGTGCATCCGTTGTTTGGTGGCATTGCGCAGATGGCCCTCGCCGCGGCGGCGCGCACCGACCGGCCGGTGTTCATCGTTCCGCTGGTGTGGAAGTACCAGTTCGTCGGCGACGTGAGCGCGCAGCTCGATGCCGAGATGCGTCACGTCGAGCGCAGCCTGGGCCTGCGCGTGGGTCGTGGGCTCGACATCCCGCTGCGCTTCACGGCACTGCAGTGCGGCATCCTGAAGCGGCAGATGGAGCGCTTCGAGTACATCGACCGTGCACCGGATGATGACTTCTTCCGACGGCAGTCCGTGTTCCAGGCATTTCTGATCCACTCGCTCGAGCAGCGTTACGACGTCGAGCGATCGGACGACACCGACAAGTACATCGCGCGCCTGGCGCGGGCGGTACGGGCTGAATTGACGGCGTCACGCGGTGACACCACGGCCGGCGCCGCGAACCGCCGCGCCTTGCTCGAGCGCGACGTCGCCATGACGGAAGAGGCGAAGCGGCTGGGCGAATTCGCGCGCGCGACCTACGGCACGCCGATGCTCACGCAGGAACAGGTCAGCGAGAGCCTCAAGCGCATTCGCGATCGCCTGCTGCGGCGCGGCTGGAAGAACACGCTGGCCAACATGCTGCCGCGGCCACTCGGCCCACGCGTCGTGCATGTCGCCGTGCCTGAAGTGATCGCCATCCCGTCATCCGGCGATGCACCGCGCGAGTCGGAGCTGCTCGCCACGGCGCGCGCGCGCATGCAGGCGGCACTCGATGACATCAACGTGCGCATCGCTCCGGACGTCCAGCGGTTCGCGCACCGGAACCCGTTCGCCATGGACTGAGCCCCCCGCAGGAGCGCGCCACTCCGTCAGAGATTCAATCCGTGCAGGTAGTCGAAGTCGCGGCGCATTGCGGCCAGCTCGTCGGTCGCGCCCTCCTGCTCCACGTACAACGGCTTCTGCGGGAGGTCGTGCACGGCGCGCAGGAACTTCGGCAGGTCGAGCACGCCGGTGCCCAGCTCCGAGTCGCTCGACCGGTCGGCGACGACGTCCTTCACGTGAAAGCTCCAGTAGCGGTCCGCGTACCCGTCGAGATAGCGCATCGGGTCGCCGCCGCCCATGAGCATGTTGCCCGTGTCGAGCTGGAGTCGCACTGCCGCTG
>JBDTYL010000228.1:0-9256 GCA_040005695.1 bacterium
ACCACGTGGCCCAGAACTCGATCACCGCCGGACCCTTCGCCACCTGCGCGAGGTCCACGGTCTTGCCGTCGAGCGTCTGGAGCGTGGCGCTCGGCGGAGTGCTGCCGATGGCGAGCCCGGAATCCTGTGCCTGCGCGGCACGCGGCGCAGCGAGGGCGACTGCACCGGCGACGAGCGCCGTAGCCAGGTGAATGCGAGCGAGAGCCATCATATGAGCAGTTGCCCCATCTTGACGAGGTAGTACTCGGCGGCGCCGAGCATGACGAGCGCGAACACCTTCTTCACCACCACCATCCATGCGCCCGCGCGCGGAAGGCGCGCGAGCCCGCCCGTGGACAGCCCGACGACAACGAGCAGCGTGCACATGCCGAGCGAGAACGTGAGCAGGTACACGAACCCGAGCGCGGCACTGTGCGTCACCGTCACCCACGTGAGCACCGCTGCCATCACCGGCGCCGAGCACGGCGCCGCGACGAGGCCCGACATCGCCCCCATCCCGAACGCGCCCGAGAACCGGCCCGCCGTGCCCAGGCGCGAGGCCCGCGCCATGATACCCGCCGGAACCCGGATCGGTACCACATCCACCATGCTCAGCCCCGCGAGGATGAGCACGTTGGCCATGGCGAAGTAGAGCCACGGGTTGGTGCTCACGCTGCCGAACAGCGTGCCGGTGAGGCCGGCGAAGACGCCGAGTGCGGAGTAGACGCCGGCCAGGCCTGCGACGTAGGTGAGCGTGAGCAGCACGGGCCGCAGGCGCGACGGCGCCACGTCGCCCGTCGTCTGTCCCCCCACGATCGCCGCCGTGATGGGGATCATGGGATAGACGCACGGCGTGAGGCTCGTGAGCACGCCGCCGAGAAACAGTGCGGGAAGCGCGAAGAGCGGGTTGCCGCTGAGGAGCTGCTGGGAGATGGACGCGTCGGCCACGCAGGAAGTCTACTCGCGGTGCACGAACCGCCGCACGATCCAGTCACCCATCTGCGCGAGGGCCGCTGGCGCGATGGTCTCCTCGATACCCATGTACTCGCCGACCGCGCCGGTCTTCGCGGTCTGGAACAGATGGTTCAGTCCCGGCAACGCGACGATCTCGTAATCCTTGTTACCGCCCGCCTTCAGCGCCGCGGCGATGCCGTCGAGGTCCTCGCGATAGGGCACCTGCGAATCGAGCGTGCCGTTGATCGCGAGCACCGGCACGTGCACGCGCATGAGGGTCGACGTCGGGTCATAACGCAGCAGTCCTCGCATCCATGCACCGGTGAGCTGCGTGAGGCCACTCGCCAGGCTGGTGCGCAGCGCGGCCTGTTCGCTGCCGGGGCGCGACGCGATGAACTCGTCCTCGAGGGCCGATGCACGCGCGCGCGCCTGCGCAGAGTCGGGCGCGCTGGCGACGGCGCGGAAGACCTGCGCGTTGAACGCGGTCACGGAATCCTGCTGCGTCGCGGAGGCGCCGCCGAGTCGCAGCTGGGCGCGCGTCTGCAGGGTCATCAGCGAGTCGCCACGCACGCCCGGTCCCGCCATCATCACGATGAAGGCGACGTCCGCCGAGCGGGCCGCGACCATGGGTGCGATCATGCCGCCCTCGCTGTGCCCGATGATACCGATGCGGTCATGCGCGATTTCCGGTCGCGTGCCGAGGAATCGCACGGCGGCTTCGGCGTCGTTGGCGAAGTCCGCTGTCGTGGCCCGGGCGAAGACGCCCGTGGACTTCGCCACGCCGCGATCGTCGGAGCGCAGCACGGCGATGCCACGGCGCGTGAGGTAGTCGGAGAGAACGTAGAACGGACGGTGGCCCATGAGGGCCTCGTCGCGGTCCTGCGGACCGGAGCCCGTCACGAGCACGACGGCGGGAAATGGTCCGGGCCCCTGCGGCTCGGTGAGGGTTCCCGCGATGCGCACACCCGGCACCGACTCGAACGCGACGTCCGTGACGCGATAGGGGAGCGGCAGCGACGGCTCCTGCGGCCGCGCCGACGTGACCTTCACGATGCTGCTGGCCACGTGCGCCATCGCGAGTGAGCCCGTGCGTCCGGCCTGGATGAACGGGCCACGCAGCGTGTCGCCCGCGCTCGTGAGGGCGCCGGTGAACGTTGCGCCGACCATCGGCATTCGCACGACGAGGCTGTCGCCCTGCACGGCAAGCTGGGCGGGTATGCGCGCATTGCCCTGATCGGGGCTCTCCAGCGTTCCCGTCAATGCACCGGCCGAGCGCGTCACTTCGAGTACGAGGCGCAGCGTGGGCACGCCGATGACGAGCACGCCGCTCCAGGTGCCGAGGAACCGTGCGTCGCGCGTTGTGTCGGCCTGTGCGTGGAGCGATGCCCCAAGAGGAAGCGCTGCGCAGAGAAGCAGAAGGGCCCGCACGAATGCGGCGAAGTGGCAGGCGCGCTGGATCACGGAACCGGGGCAGGAGTGAGGATGTCCAGACTGGATGCGGACGGCGAATATACGCGCCTTCACGAATCTCGCACACCTGTCGCACTGTCGGCGCCGGGCCGCGCCATGCATCCTAGACGTCCACCCTGCCGGAGTTGCGCATGGGGCCTTGGCGGCTCCCTTCCGTTCGCTGGCCCTTGCTTCTGCTCCTGGTGAGCATCGGCTTTACCACGCTTGGCGTCGTCGAGGCCAACCGGGCGATCCGGTCGCAGCGGCGCGTCGCTGAGCATGCGCTGCACGATTACGCAGGGTTCGTCGCGTGGAGCTACGAACAACACGCGCGTGAGCTGTTCGCTGCCGGTACGCAGGAAGCCCTCGGCGCCGTGAATCACGCCGACCAGATGCACTCCTTCCCGAAGGTGCCGAGCGCGCAGAGCCTGCCGCACTACCTGCCGATGGACGCCACCTGCCGCTGCCACCGGGCACGCGGGGGACCCAGCCCATCGGCGTACTTCGGCTGGGTACTCGGCTCAGATACCGTCGGCGTGGCCCTCAACACGCACCCCGACCCCGCGGAAGGCTGGGAGGTGGATCGCCCGCTGTCGATGGAGCATCCCACTGCGTATCGCGGCACGTACACGCCGGAAGAGCGTCGCTGGATCAACGACACGCTCACGCGGCAGATTCGTGCCCTGAAGAATGCCGGACGCTTCCCGATCGTGCTCGCCACGCACGACTCGCTGCCGCGACTGCTCGTGTACACGCTCATGCCCACCACGTGGGGCGATACGCTGGTCTACGGCGCAGAATACTCGCGCCGTGACGTCGCCCGCGTGCTCGCGACGGTGATGTACAAGCGCGGGCTGCTGCCGGCGACGTTCGCCAGCGGTCACTCGATGAGCGAGATGGTCCAGCTCCGCGTCACGGACCTTCGTGGCGACGTCCTGTTCGAGTCGGAGCCGGTGCAGGCGTGGGCGCTCGACGACACCACGCGGATGCCGGTGGAATTCGGGTCGCTGCTCGTGCGCGCACAGATCAAGCCGTCGATGGCCAACACGCTGGTGATCGGCGGGCTGCCGCGCTCGCGCCTGCCGTTCCTGCTTGGCCTGCTCGCCGTCGCGGCGGCACTGTCGTTCGTCGCCATGGGCCAGATTCGTCGCGAGGGCGAGTTGGCGCGGCTTCGGTCGGACTTCGTCGCGAGCATCTCGCACGAACTGCGCACTCCGCTCGCGCAGATGCGCCTCTACCTCGAGACGCTCCGCCTTGGCCGCTTCACCACCGAGGATCAGCGCACCTGGTCGCTCGACAACGTCGAGCGCGAAACGACGCGGCTGTCGCACCTCGTCGAGCGCGTGCTGCGCTTCTCGCGCACGGGACGCCCGGACGACGACGCACGCGAGCCCGTGGACGCGGCAAGCGAGGTGCGGCGCATCATCGAGGAGTTCCAGCCACTCGCCGCGGCGCGCGGGTCACGCGTGACGGTATCCACCGAGCCGGTGCCCTCGCTGCCGCTGCGACCGGCCGCGCTCCGCCACCTCGTGCTGAATCTGCTCGACAATGCGGTAAAGTACGGCCCGCCCGACCAGGTCATTCACGTTCGGGTGCATCCCGTGGCCGACGAGGTGCGCATCGAGGTGGCGGACGAAGGGCACGGCGTCGCGGAGAAGGACCGTGCATCGGTGTGGCGGCCGTACGCCCGCGGCAAGTCTGCGGGGCACACGGCGGGCAGCGGACTCGGCCTTTCCATCGTGCGCGATGTCGCCGCGCAGCATGGCGGCCGTGCCTGGATGGAGGCGACCGACGCCGGCAGGTACGCGCGCTTCGTCATCGCGCTGCCTGTGCCGACGGACGACACGCGAGCCGCGGATCTGACCACCGCTGCCGCGCTCGCGACTCATCGTCCCGTGCTCGGCTGATGGCGCGCATCCTCGTCGTTGAAGACAACCAGCAGCTCGCAGAGGGCATCGCGTACAACCTGCGGCACGAGCAGCACGAGACCCGCATCGCCGAGGACGGCGGCACCGGACTCGCCGCCGTGCGCGACTGGCAGCCCGAGCTCGTCATCCTCGACCTCATGCTGCCCGGGCTCGACGGCTACGAGGTCCTCGCCGCCATTCGCAAGGACCGGAACCACGTGCCCGTCATCATCCTCACGGCGCGCGGCGAGGAAGCCGACAAGGTGCGCGGCTTCCGCCTCGATGCCGACCAGTACGTGACCAAGCCCTTCGGTGTGCTGGAGCTGCTCGAGCGCGTCGCGGCCTTGTTGCGTCGCAGTGCGGCGGTGGGCCGGGCGAACAGCGAGCCCGACGCGTGCCTCCGCTTCGCGGATGTCATCGTGGACGCGGCATCGCGCACGGTGCGCCGCGGAGGCCAGCCCTGCACGCTCACGCCAAAGGCGTTCGATCTCCTGCTCGCGCTCATGCAACGCCACGGTGCCGTGGCCTCCCGGGACGAGCTCCTGCGCGAGGTGTGGGGCTACGGCGCCTTCGTGCTCTCTCGCACGGTGGACTCGCATGTCGCTGAGCTGCGGCGGAAGCTGGAGGCGGACGCGGCGCACCCGAAACACATCGTGACGGTGTGGAAAGTCGGCTACCGGTTCGACGCGGCCTGACGACGCCGGACGTGCGCCGGCGCGGCCATCACAACTCCTGCACAGACCCGGCACGGAAGCGCCACCACCCGAGGCGCGACATTGCACATCCTGCCTGTGCTGGATGAACCCACTGACGCCGACCCACCCGAAGGAGGACGCATGTCACACCATCGCCTGATGGCGGTTGCCGCGGTCGCGCTGTGCGCGGTCGCCGCCACGGCACCCGCACAGGTCGCGCGCCCGACGCGCGCCGACCTCGTCGTCACCGCGGACTGGCTCGCGACGCACCTGAAGGACCCCGACGTCGTGCTGCTGCACGTGGGAGACAAGACCGAATACGAGAAGTCGCACATTCCCGGTGCGCGTCTTGTCGCCATGCAGGACGTCTCCATTTCCAGCACGGACCACGAGCACTCGCTCATGCTCGAGCTCCCGCCGGTGGACACCCTGCGCGCCCACCTCGCCGCGCTCGGCATCTCGGACAACTCGCGCATCGTGGTCTACTACGGCAACGACTGGGTGTCGCCAAGCACGCGCATCCTCCTCACGCTCGACTACGCGGGACTCGGCGCCCACAGCGCGCTGCTCGACGGCGGGATGGGCGCGTGGAAGGAAAGCGGTCATCCAGTCACGGCGGAAACACCGAAGGTCACCAAGGGGCATCTCTCGCCGCTGAAGATCCATCCCGTTGTCGTGGACGTGGCGTACGTGCACTCGCACCTCAAGGATCCGTCGTTCCACCTGATCGATGGACGGGCGGGCTCGTTCTACGACGGCGTGCAGGGTGGGATGGAACCGACGCGCAAAGGCCACATTCCCGGCGCCCACAACATTCCGTTCACGGAGGTCACCGACGAGAAGATGCACCTCCGATCGGCCGACCAGCTGGCAGCGCTGTTCGAGAAGGCAGGAGTCGGTCCGCGCGACACGGTGGTGGCGTACTGCCACATTGGCCAGCAGGCCACCGCGGTGCTCTTCGCCGCGCGCACGCTTGGTCATCCCGTGCTGCTGTTCGACGGATCGTACCAGGAGTGGGGCCGGCGCACGGACCTGCCAGTGGAGAATCCGTCGGACGGCGGGAAGAAGCAGTGAGCACACCGACGCGAGCCCAGTCGCTAGCATACGCCGACCCGTACGTCGCCGGCGTCGCGCTCGGGCTCGTGCTCCTTGCTTCCTTCGTGATCGTGGGTCGCGGCCTTGGCGCGAGCGGCGCGTTTGCCAGCGTGGCCGCTGGCGCGGTGAACGCGGTGTCGCCCGCCACCGCGCGGAACAGCACCTTCCTCACTGACCACCTCGATGCGGGCAGCCCGTGGAGCGACTGGCTCGTGATCGAGATCGCGGGCTTGTTCGTTGGCGCGTGGATCTCCGCGAACCTGGCTGGCCGCGTGCGGCTCGGCGTCGAGCGTGGTCCGCACACCGGCGTGCGTAGCCGGCTTGGGGTAGCCACCGCTGGCGGTGCCGTGATGGGTGCGGGCGCGGTGCTCGCACGCGGCTGCACGAGCGGGCAGGGGCTCACCGGCGGCGCGCTGCTGAGCGTCGGAAGCTGGCTGTTCATCGTCGGTGCCTTCGCCGCCGCGTACGCTGTGGCGATGCTGCGGCGCGGAGCGTGGTCATGACCGCCCCATTGTCGGAGTTCGGGCAGCTCGGTCCCCGTGGCGTGCTCGTTGCCGGATTCGTCATCGGCATTGGATTCGGCGCGTGCCTCGAGCGTTCGGGGCTGGGCAGCGCACGGAAGCTCATGGGGCAGTTCACGCTGAAGGACCTCGCAGTGTTCAAGGTCATGTTCAGCGCAATCGTCACGGCGATGCTTGGCCTCTTCTGGCTCTCGAGGTTCGGCGTGCTCGACCTCGAGCGCGTCTACCTGCCGGAGACGTTCCTGCTCCCGCAACTCGTCGGCGGGCTGGTATTTGGCGTCGGCTTCGCGCTCGCTGGCCTCTGTCCCGGCACTTCGTGCGTCGCCGCGGCCACCGGACGGGTCGACGGGCTGGCCGTGATGATCGGGATGTTCGCTGGCGTGCTGGCCACGGGCCTCGCACGGCCCAGCTTTGCGACGTTCTTTGCGAGCACGTCACGCGGCAGCTTCACGCTGCCCACCGCGCTGGGCGTACCGGACGGAATCGTGATACTCGGCATCGTGTGCCTCGCGCTCGCGGGCTTCGGCGTGGCGCCGCGCATCGAGCGCGCGATGGCCACACGAACGCCCGACGTTCCGCGTGCCGAGACCGTCGTTTGAACCAGAGTCATCTCGTACTCGGCGGTGGCGCGGCGGCGCTGGCGCTGTTCGCCGCGTTCGCCGGCTCGCCGCGACCGCGCAGATCGGGCACGATTGACGTCGCCGCGCTCGCGCACGACATCGAGCACGAGGACGACCACGTCACCGCCGTCGAGCTCGCGCAGTGGATCAAGGATCGCAAGCCGGGTCTGCGCGTATTCGACGTTCGCTCCGATGCGGAGTTCTCCGACTTCCACATCCCCACGGCGGAGCACGTGCCGCTCGGCCGGCTGTCCGCGATGCACCCGGCGGGCAGTGAGACGCTCGTGCTCTACTCCGAGGGTGGCGCGCACGCCGCGCAGGGCTGGGTGCTCCTGCGGTCGCTTGGCTTCACGCACGTGTACTTCCTGCGCGGCGGGCTCCTCGACTGGATGGATGACGTGATGAACCCCGCGCTGCCCGATCGCAAGGGCAACGCGACGTCGGACGCGACGCGCGCACGCGTGGCGATGTTGAGCCGGTATTTCGGCGGCGTGCCGCGCGCCACGCCCGCGCTCCCGGCGGCCACGTCCACCTCCGCCGCGCAGGTCGTTGCGCGGGTGAAGCGGCGCGGATGCTGAGCGCCATGCGCGCGCCGCGCCTCGAGACGGACTTCGCCGCGCTCCGGAGGCAGGAGTTCGGCCGCCTCGACGCGGCGGGTCACGCCTATCTCGATGACACCGGCGCCGGCGTGTATCCCGCGAGCCTCGTCACGCAGCATGCAGCGATGCTCGGCGGCTGGATCCTCGGGAATCCGCATGCCGAGAGCCCCGCGTCGCTCGCGAGTACGGCGATGATCGATGGCGCTCGGCGGCGCCTGCTCCAGTTTCTCGACGCGGACGCCGCCGACTACGTGGTGTGCTTCACCGCAAATACAACTGCCGCGGTCGCGCTCGTGGGTGCCGCGTACCCGTTTGGCACGGACGAGCCGTTGGTTCTCACGGCTGACAATCACAATTCGGTGAACGGCATTCGCGAGCATGCCCGCCGTGCGGGGGCTGCGGTACACGTGCTGCCGCTCGACGCCGAGCTGCGGCTGGATGCTGCGGAAGCACGCCTCGGCAGCGTGCGGAGCATCGCCGGGCGCGGCGGCTTGTTCGCATTTCCGGGGCAGTCGAACTTCTCCGGTGTGAAGCATCCGCTGTCGCTGGTGCGGGTCGCGCAGGGGCTTGGCTATCGCGTGCTGCTCGATGCTGCGGCGCTGCTGCCGACCACGCGGGTGAGCCTGCGTCGCGTGCCGGCGGATTTCGTCGCGCTGTCGTTCTACAAGATGTTCGGTTATCCCACCGGTATCGGGGCGCTCGTGGCACGGCGTGATGCACTTGCGACATTGCGGCGTCCATCGTTCTCGGGCGGCACGGTGGAGTTCGTATCGGTGCAGGGCGACATGCACGCCATGCGAGCCGGCGCGCAGGGATTCGAGGACGGCACGGCGAACTTCCTCGGCATCCCGGCCATTCCCGCCGGGCTCGATTTTCTCGAGTCGCTCGGCTTGGACGACGTTGAGCAACATGTAAAGGCGCTCGCGATGCAACTCATCGACGCGCTCGGTGCGCTGCGGCATAGTGGTGGGTCGCCGCTGGTGCACGTGTATGGTCCGCTCGACGACCGAGACCGCGGCGGGACCGTCGCCTTCAACGTGCTCGACCGTTCGGGTGATACGATACCGTTTGGCCGTGTGGAGGAGCGTGCTCGCGACGCGTGCCTGTCCGTGCGCGGCGGCTGTTTCTGCAATCCAGGCGCGTCGGAAGCAGCCTTCGCGTTCCCCGCTGACTTGTCCGCGCGGTGTCTCGCGTCGACCGTCGCGAGCGGGTGGAGCGTGGAGCGATTTGCCGAGTGCATGGCGGGGCATCCGGTGGGCGCGGTGCGGGCGTCGTTCGGTCCGTCGAGCAATGTGGAGGACATGTGGCGGCTGGTGGAGGTGGTGAGGTCTTTCGGTGAGGGCCAGCGGGACGTCTGACGAAACCGGCACTCTCCCTCCGCGTTGGGACCAGTCATCCCGAGCGCAGCAACGTTGTCATCCCGAGCGCAGCAACGTT
>JBDTYL010000229.1:0-5936 GCA_040005695.1 bacterium
GGCGCGCCGCGCGGCGCTCGTGGCGGCGGCGCATCCGGGCTTCTGCTACCACACCGCGGGCATCCATCCGCACGACGCGGCGGACTTCGACGCGGCGCGTGACCTCGACGGCATCCGCGACCAGGTCCGTGCCGGCGCCGTGGCGATTGGGGAGTGTGGGCTCGACTATCACTACGACACCGCGCCCCGGGATGCGCAGCGCGCCGCATTCGGCGCACAACTGGTGCTCGCCGCCGAGCGTGCGCGGCCCGTGGTGGTGCACACGCGCGATGCCGAGGATGACACGCGCGCCATGATGCGAGACGCCGCAGCGGAGGGCGTGCGGGGCGTGTTGCACTGTTACACGGGGAGCAGCAGCCTGGCGGAGGAGGCTCTCGACGCAGGGTGGTACGTGTCGTTCAGCGGCATCGTCACCTTCCGGAAGTGGACCGACGATGCGCTCCTGCGCCTCGTGCCGGAGGATCGCCTGCTCGTGGAGTCTGACGCCCCGTACCTGGCGCCAGTGCCGCACCGCGGCCGCCGGAACGAGCCAGCGTGGGTCGCGCACACGGTGGCGCGGCTGGCGGCCGTCCGTGGCACCGACGTGTCGGCGCTCGGACCATGCGTCATCGACAACGCTCGACGTCTCTTCGCATTGGCGTAGCCCCCCGGCGCCACGCAGCGCATTATTCGTGGACCCCGACGTTCCGCCGCCACCGTGAGCCGCGCTGTCGTTGCCCGCAGGAGCGCCCCGCAGGTCCGGAGCGTACGCAGTTCCACGCGTTGCCAAGGAGAATCGCGTTGTCGATCGAAACCGTGCACACCGAGCACGCCCCTGCCGCCATCGGCCCCTATTCGCAAGGCGTGATCGCGAACGGGTTCCTCTTCACCGCCGGACAGATCGCGCTGGATCCCGTGTCCGCGCAGATCGTCCCCGGCGATGTCGTCGCCCAGACGCAGCAGGTGTTCCGGAACCTGTCGGCCATCCTCGCCACGGCCGGGGCGAAGTGGACCGACGTCGCGAAGGCCACCGTGTTCCTGATGGACATGAAGGATTTTCCCCGCGTCAACGAGGTGTACAGCGAGGCGATGGGCGACGCGCGTCCGGCGCGCTCCACCGTCCAGGTCTCCGGCCTGCCACGCGGTGTACTCGTCGAGATCGACCTGGTCGTCGCGCTCCCGAACGCGCGATAACGCAGCATCACCCCAACCGACAGCCCATGTCGACGAGCAAGACGCGGGAGGAGCTCTTTCGCCTGACCAGCTTCGCCCGCTGCGCCGGTTGAGCCGCCAAACTGGGTCCGGGTGACCTGGCCGCGGCGCTGAGCGGCGTACCGTCGTACGCCGATCCCCGCTTGCTCGTCGGTCGAGAAAGCTTCGACGACGCGGGGATCTTCCTGCTGCGCGACGACCTGGCGCTGGTGCAGACGGTGGACTTCTTCGCGCCCATTGTCGACGATCCCTACGACTTCGGGCAGATCGCCGCCGCCAATGCGCTGTCGGACGTGTTCGCGATGGGCGGCGAGCCGCTCACCGCCCTGGCCATCGTCGGCTTCCCGGTCGACGCGCTCCCGATGCAGGTGCTTACCGACATCCTGCGCGGTGCGCAGGACAAGGTGCGCGAGGCCGGCGCCGTGCTGGCCGGTGGCCACTCCATCATCGACGAGGAGCTCAAGTTCGGCCTCAGCGTCACGGGACAGGCGGATCCCCGTCGCCTCCTCACCAACGCCGCCGCCCAGGTCGGCGACGTCCTTGTACTCACCAAGCCGCTCGGTACCGGACTGCTCGCCACCGCCGCGAAGCAGGACAGGCTCGCGCCCGCGGCGCGCGACGCGCTGTACATCCTCATGCGCTCGCTCAATGCGCACGCGAGTCGCGCAGCACTCGCCGCGGGTGTGCGCTGCGCCACCGATGTCACGGGCTTCGGCCTGCTGGGCCACGCCTCGCACATCGCGCGGGCCAGTGACGTGACCCTGCGTATTGCGGGCGAATCCCTCCCGGAACTGCCGGGCGCGCGTCAGCTGTGGATCGATGGAGTCCGCACCGGCGGCGCGGAACGCAATGACGCATTCCTCGCCCCGATCAGTGACTGGACGACCGCGCGACCGGCAGACGTTGCACTCGCCATGGACCCCCAGACCTCGGGTGGGCTGCTCCTCACCGTGCATCCGGATCGACGGGCGGAGTATCTTTCGTCCGTGCCCGACGCGGTGGTCGTGGGTTACGTCGAGGCCCGCGGGAACACCTTGATCGTGCTGGAGTGATAGCAGGGGAGTGGTTGGGGCCTGGTGGCTTCCTTCGTCTTCAAAACGGATGCGAGGCGCATGGCGTCTCGGGTGGGTTCGATTCCCATGCACTCCCGCCATCACGCACCCTTCTCGAGTGTCCGACCTGGTGATGCTTCCTCCATTTCACATGATCACGCGCGCCGCGCTGGCTTCTGCGGTGCTCATGGTCCTGCTGTCCGCCGGCCCGGCGGCCGCGCAGCACGCGGACAGCGCACGTGTCGCCGCTCGGGCGCCGAGGGTGGACACCACCACCCAGGTCGCGCCACAGCCGCCGCTCTCGCCGCGTCGCGCGTTTCTCTACTCGCTCGTCGTACCAGGCTTCGCGCAGTCGCGCCTCGGCCGGCCCACCGCCGGCGCATTGTTCGTGCTCACCGAGTCGATCGCGATCGCGATGCTGCGGGAGTCGCGCGCGGACCTGCGCGAGGCGCGCCTCTTCCGCCGCGACACGATCGAGAACATCGGCAATGATCCCGTGACCGGCGAGCCCGTGCTCCACAACAACGCGTACAACGATGAGCTGATCAGCATTCGGCGCGGGCATGTCGAGGACTGGGTCGCGTTCCTGATTGCCAATCACCTCTTCGCCGGCGCGGACGCCTACGTGGCGGCGCACCTCTGGGACCTGCCGACCCAGGTGCAGGTCTCGCAGACGTCATCGGGCACCGTCATCGCCGCGCGGTTGCGCTGGTGACGGCCGCACGCGACCGGAACGCACCCATCGGCGTCTTCGATTCCGGCCTGGGTGGACTCACTGTCGCGCATGCCATCATGCGCCAGCTGCCGGGCGAGAGCCTCGTCTACTTCGGCGACACGGCGCGTGTGCCCTACGGGCCCAAGTCCCCGGAGACGGTGCGCCGCTACAGTCACGAGATCGCGGCCTTCCTCATCGACGAAGGCGTCAAGGCCATTGTCGTCGCGTGCAACACGGCCACCGCGCACGCCCTCCCGATGCTCGAGTCGGAGCTCGATGTCCCGGTCATCGGCGTCGTCGGACCGGGCGCGCGCGCCGCCGTGCGCGCCACCACCACGGGGCACATCGGCGTGATCGGAACAGCGGGGACCATCAAGTCGGGCGCCTACGTCCGCGCCATTCACGCCGAGTCGCCCGACGCGAACGTGACGGCGCTGCCGTGTCCCCTGTTCGTCCCGCTCGTGGAAGAAGGGTGGACCGACAGCGAGGCGACGCGCCTCATCGCGGCCGAATACCTCGCGCCCCTTCGGCAGCAGGTAGACACGCTCGTGCTGGGCTGCACGCACTATCCCCTCCTCAAGCGTGTCATCGGGGAGACCATCGGACGTCCCGTGCGCCTCATCGACAGCGCCGAGGAGACGGCCGCGGACACGCGACGACTGCTCGAGGAGCACGATCTCCTGAGCCCTGCCGCGTCCGGCACCTATCGCTTCATCGCCTCGGATGACCCGCAGCAATTCCTCGCGCTAGGGCAGCGTTTCTTTGGCGACGCGCTCGACCGCGTCGAGGTCCACACCTTCGGCTGAGCCGTTCCACTCGCGCAGGGCGATGCGGTCCGGCGTCACGACGAGGAACGTGGGTGCATCCAGCCAGCTGCCGGCATTCGCATACACGCCGCCGCCGGTCATCCGCTCGAGCGCCGCCACGTGCGAATGTCCGAAGATGACCAGCTCGCGCGTCGGATTCGCAGCGAGCCGGCGCTCCGCGATGGCCCGGAGACCGCGCCCCGCGTCGCGTGGCGTGTAGCTGCGGCTCGTCTGCGAGCTGCCCATCGCGAGCCGCGAGGCGAAGTCGGGATGCAGCACGCTGCGGAACGCGCGGATGGCGAGCGGATTGCGCAGTACGCGGCGCAGCATCCGATAACCGCGATCTTCCTTCTCGCGCAGTCCGTCCCCGTGCTCGATGGTTGCGCGCCACCCACCGATCTCCACGTCCAGCGGCCCGAAGCGGAAGTCCACGCCCGCCTCACGGAGGACGTCGCCGCCCCAGCAGTCGTGGTTGCCCGCGATCATCGTCATCGGCAGGCCGGCATCGCGCAGGTCCATCAGTGCGGCCAGCGCGCGCACCCCGCTCCGCGGCACCACGCGCTTCCACTCGAACCAGAACTCGAAGAGGTCGCCGTTGATGAGGAGGGAACCGGCCCGGCCCGGCAGGTTGCGAAGGAATGCCAGCAGTCCGCGCTCGACGGACTCGGGCGCGTGGCCGAGGTGCACGTCGGAGATCACGTAGCAGGGCGGGGGGAGCACGGAAGGATTCTACACGGCCGACGCGACCTTTACAAACAGCCGGAGGCCGGGCAACCTTCGCCGGCGCGAACCTCCTTCCCGAAATCCGCATGAGCCGCACGCACGCGACCGAACTCCGGGTCCGGTACGCCGAAACAGATCGCATGGGGGTCGTGTACTACGCCAACTATCTCGTGTGGTGCGAGGTGGGGCGCGTCGAGCTGCTCCGCGCGCTGGGCCGCAGCTACGCGGACCTCGAGGCGGATGGCATCGGCCTCGCCGTCTCGGAGGCGCAAGTACGCTACCTCTCCCCCGCCCGATTCGACGACGTCGTGCGCGTGGAAACGACCCTCGCGTCGGTCCGCTCACGCGCCATCACCTTCGACTACGTGATCTCCGATGCGGTGTCCGGTACCCGGTTTGCTACCGCGCACACTGCGCTCGTCTCGATCGACACCGCAGGTCGGCTCGCGGCCATTCCCGAGGACTTTCGCGCGGCGCTGGAGACGGTACTGTAGCGTTGCGTGCCTCGGTGGCATGGGCTGCCGCCTGACGCCGGACATTCTCGTGGGGCCGCAGCTGGACGCCCGTGCCCGCCTGCTGCGGATCGAGGACACGCGCCGCGACGAACCGGCGCTCATGGATTCGCTGCTGCGCAGCGCTGATCCGGTCACGCGCGGTGCTGCGGCGCTCGCGGCGGGTCGCATCGGCGCGCGCAGGCACGCGCCTGTCCTGCGGCAGCTCGCGACCGATGCCGACTCCGCAGTCGCGGCGAAGGCGATCTTTGCGCTTGGCCTGCTCGAGGATACCGCGTCCGTCGGCATCGCTGCCATCGCCCTCCGCGGCGATACCGCGCGCGGCCGCGAAGCCGCGTGGCTCCTCGGGACCCTCGGCGAACGCGGCCGGGCCGCCATCGTTGCCGGGCTGTCCGATCGCAGCCTGCCAGCGACCACGCGCGGCGGACTGCTGCTCGCTGCCGCGCGCCTGCGTCCCGTGCCGGCCACCACGGTTGCTCCGTTGCTCGCCAGCGAGGACAGCGCGCTGGCATGGCGCGCGGCCTACGTCATCGCCCGGGGACGCGGCGTCGCGGCGCTACGCGCACTGCTTGGCCAGCGCAACGCGGGCTGGTCGTCAGTCCGCGAGCAGGTTGCACGCGGCGCCGCGCGGTCGATGGCGGGCGATTCGCTCGGGGCGCTCGCGCGGGAAGCCCTCCGCGGACTGCTCGCGGATCACGAGGCGCGCGTCCGGGTCAACACGGTGCGCTCCCTCGCGTCCTATGGGCCAGCTGAACGCACCGCCGTACTGTCGGCACTGCGCGACCCGGACGCGAACGTGCGCGTGGTTGCGGCGCAGTCACTCGACGCGGTCCTGGACAGCTCGACTGCGACGTGGCGGGACGCGTTCGGCTCCGATACCACATTTGCCGTGCGCCGGGCTGTCGCCGACGGTGCCGCGCGGCACGGCGTTGATGTC
>JBDTYL010000230.1:0-12336 GCA_040005695.1 bacterium
ACTACACGAACGTCTGCGTCGCCGACTGCGGCTTCTGCGCGTTCTACCGCCGGCCGAAGGACGCCGAGGGCTGGACGCTCTCCTACGAGCAGATCGGCGCCAAGATCGACGAGGCGAAGGCGCTGGGCGGCGTGCAGATCCTGATGCAGGGAGGACACAATCCCTACATCCCGTTCGAGTGGTATCTCGACCTGCTGCGCTACATCAAGACGTACCACCCCATCCACGTGCACGGCTTCAGCCCGAGCGAGGTGGACTTCTGGGCGAAGCTGTACCGCATGGACGCCCGCGACGTCATCCGCGAACTCCAGAAGGCCGGCCTCGACTCCATCCCGGGCGGCGGCGGCGAGATCCTCGTGCAGCGCGTGCGTGACGAGGTAGCGAAGAAGAAGGCGGGCGCCGATCGCTGGCTCGAGATCATGGAGATCGCGCACCAGGAGGGCATGAAGACCTCCGTCACCATGATGTACGGCATCGGCGAGACGCTCGCCGAGCGGCTCGAGCACCTCGAGCGCGTGCGTGAGGTGCAGGCGCGCACCGGCGGCTTCACGGCGTTCATCTGCTGGCCGCTCCAGCCGGAGAACACGCCGCGCATGTCGCACATGGTGAAGACGGACGCGGTGGACTACCTCCGCACGGTCGCCATCGCGCGCATCGCGCTCCAGAACGTGCCCAACATCCAGTCCAGCTGGGTCACCATGGGCGTGAAGGTGGGACAGACGGCGCTGCGGTTCGGCTGCAACGACTTCGGCTCGCTCATGATCGAGGAGAACGTCGTCTCGGCAGCGAACACCACGCATCGCACCTCCATCGCGGAGATGGAGCGACTCATCCACGACGCCGGCTTCCGGTCGGCGCGCCGTCGCCAGGACTATTCGATCATCGCGCCGGTTTCGGTCGCGGCGGCGTGACCGCCGACGTCCGCCGCGGGACGCGCAGCGGGATCGGCTACGATTCGCACCGGTTCGTGCCCGGTGGGCCCATGAAACTGGGCGGGGTGAGCATCCCGATGGACGTGCACCTGCACGGACATTCCGACGGCGACGCCATCGCTCACGCCGTTACCGACGCGATCCTTGGCGCCGCAGCGCTGGGTGACATCGGGGCCATGTTCGCCGACACGGACCCCGTGAACGCCGGCCGAGATTCCATCGAGATGCTGCGCCTGGCGGCGTCGCAGCTCGAGGTGGCCGGCTGGCGCGTCCAGCAGGTCGACGTCGTCGTCATCGCCGAGACGCCGAAGATTGCCCCGCATCGCGACGCCATGCGCGACCGCATTGGAGGGGCCGTGGGCCTCGGCCGAGCCGACGTGAGCATCAAGGGCAAGACGAACGAGGGCATGGGCTTCGTGGGGCGTGGGGAGGGCATCGCCTGCATGGCCACGGCCACGATCGTGGCCCGGTAGTCCGTGGGCGACGCGGACGAGCGTGCGCGCGGCTTCCTGCTGGCCCGCTTCACCGACTACGTCGCGCTCGAGCAGGGATTGTCCCCGCGCACGATCGAGGCGTACCAGCGCGACCTCGCGCGGTTCGCCGAGTTCGCGGAGACGAACGGCGTGTCGACTCCGGTCGCGATCACGGCGGCCGTCATGCGGCAGTACGTTTATCATCTGAAGGACCTCGGCCTCTCGCCTGCGTCGATCCGGCGCAACGTGTCCGCGCTGCGCACGTACTTCCGGTTCCTCATCGGCGACGGGCTCGTGGTGCGCGACCCCAGCGAGCGCCTGGAGACACCCAAGCGGTGGCGCAGCCTCCCCGAGGTGCTCACCGTTGAGGAAGTGCAGCGTCTCCTCGCCTCGCCCACGCTCGACGACACCCTCGTCTTCCGCGATCGGGCGATGCTCGAGGTGGCATACGGTGCCGGCCTGCGCGTGTCGGAGTGGATCACCCTCGGCGTGCGCGACCTGCTGCTCGAGGACGGCCTGATCCGCGTGTTCGGCAAGGGCAGCAAGGAGCGCCTCGTCCCCATCGGCCGCTCGGCCATCGCGGCGGTGGCCGTGTACCTGCGCGAACAGCGGCCGCGGATCGAGAAGGGGGAAGGGAAGGGAGTGCTCTTCCTGAATGCCCGCGGCCGTCCTCTTTCGCGCATGGGCGCATGGAAGATCCTCCGCGGTCACGTGGAGCGCGCCGGCATCACGAAACACGTGTCGCCCCATACGCTGCGCCATTCCTTCGCCACGCACCTGCTCGAGGGTGGTGCCGACCTTCGCGCGGTCCAGGAGATGCTCGGCCACGTGGACATCGCCACTACGCAGATCTATACGCACGTGGACCGGGAGTATCTGCGGCAGGTGCATCGGAGTTATCATCCGAGAGGATGACGAGGAGGACGAGGAGGACGAGGAGGACGAGAGGGCGAGAGGACGAGAGGGCGAGGGGACGACCAGCGGCTCCCATCTTGGCCACTGCTACCTTGGCTTCCCTGCTCGTCGCTCCCCGCTCCCGCGAATTTATCGTAGCTCATGGCTCAAGGGTCACAGCTCATTGCTCATTGCTCATGACTCATTGCTCATTGCTCATTGCTCATTGCTCATTGCTCATTGCTCATTGCTGATGGCTTAGTGGCCCATAGCTCCTGGCTGCCTGGTACATTCTCGCCCTCTCGCCCTCTCGCCCTCTCGTCCTCTCGTCCTCTCGCCCTCTCGCCCTCTCGCCCTCTCGTCCTCTCGTCCTCTCGTCCTCTCGTCCTCTCCATGCTCCTCGTCATCGACAACTACGACTCCTTCACCTACAACCTCGTCCAGTACCTCGGCGAGCTGGGTGCAGAAGTGACGGTGCGCCGGAACGACGCGGTGACCATCCAGGAGATCGAGCAGCTCGCCCCGTCCGCGATCGTGCTGTCGCCCGGCCCGTGCGCGCCGGCGCAGGCGGGGATCACTGTGGACGTCATCCGGTCACTCGGCGACCACATTCCCACGCTGGGCGTGTGCCTGGGCCATCAAGCCATTGGCGAGGCGTACGGTGGGCGGGTGGTCCGCGCGGCCCGGGCCGTGCATGGCAAGACGTCGCGCATCGACCATGATGGGCGCAACCTGTTTGCCGGGTTGCCGACGCCATTGGAAGTGGGACGTTATCACTCGCTGGTCGTCGAGCGTGCAACGCTGCCCGACAGCCTGGCGATCGTTGCAACGTCGGTGGACGACCCGGACGAGATCCATGCCCTGCGCCATGTGACCCACCCTGTGTGGGGTGTCCAGTTTCATCCCGAGTCCGTGCTGACCCCTCACGGCAAGCAACTACTGCGCAACTTCCTTGGCCTTGTGACTCCGTGAACCGTACGCTCCTGGCGCTGGCCCTCCTGCTGCCATCGCTGCTGCGCGCGCAGGACGTACTCGTGCGCGACGGCACCACGGCCCGGTCAGCGGAGTTCATTCGCGAGGCACAGGCGCAGCCCCACGTCGTCATCACGGGGACGTCGCGCCTCGAGCTCCCGCGCGACAGCACCGTCACCTCCACGCTCATCGTGATCGGCCGGCCGACGTACCTCGCCAGCAGGGTCCGGGGGAACGTCGTGGTGATCGGTGCCGACCTGTTCCTGCGTCCCGGCGCGGAGATTTCCGGACACGCGGTCTCCATCGGCGGCACGGTGGCAACGACGACCCTCGGCCTCGTGGAAGGGCGCGTCGTCAGCTTCCGCGACGACATGTACGACGTCACGCCGCAGGCCGGTGGATACCTGCTCGATTTCCGCCCCTCGAGCGTCGCGACGACGATGCCGCTCGTACAGCCCGCCGGCATCATGGGACTCATGATGCCGACGTACGATCGCGTGGATGGGCTGTCCCTCCCGGTGGGCGCGCTGGTTCGGCTCGCCGAGGGCCGCGTCGAGGTCGAGCCGTTCGTGACGTACCGAAGCCGCCTCGGCGTCTTCGACCCGGCGGTGAACGTCCGCGTGAATCCGGACGGCGCCGTGCGGTTCGCGGGTCGTGCCGGGAAGTTCACGCGCACGAACGAAGGGTGGAACTACAGCGACCTCGTGAACTCCGCCACCACGTTCTTCGCGGGCATCGACGCGCGGAACTACTTCCGCTCGAAGGGCGGTGAAGGGCGCCTGTTCGGCCTCGTGTCGCACCCCGGCTTCTGGCTCGAGCCGTTCGTCGGCGGGCGCTACGAGTCGGTGGATCCCATCACGGCCGTCGGCAACGTGTACAGCGTGAAGGGACGCAAGTCCAACGAGAAGATGGCGCGAATCAATCCGCTGGTGGAATCCGGATCCATCGGCTCGGCCCTGCTTGGCGCGAACCTCACGGACACGGCCGGCGTCGTGGTCAGTCGAGTGCGGGCCGAGGTGGAGCGGAGCCTGCGCACGGTGGCGGGGACGGCGGGATTCACGCAGTTCACGCTCGACGGACACGTGGCGTTCCCCACCTTCGGCACGCAGAGCCTCCACTTCCGGATGCACGGCGTGGCCACCGCGGGCGACAGCGTCGCCCGTGCGCGATACGCGTACCTTGGCGGCAGCGGCACGTTGCCGGTCCTCGAGTTGCTCGAACAGGGCGGCGACCAGTTGCTGTTTGTCGAGAGCCGGTACCTGATTCCGCTCGATCGCATCCTGCTGCCGTTCATCGGGGCGCCGGTGCTCACGGTGCGCCACATCATGGGCAGCGCCGGGGTCGGGAGCCTGCCCAGCCTGGAGCAGGAAATCGGCGCCGGCATCGGCCTCAGCGCACTGCGCCTCGACTACACGCAGGATGTGGCGAAGAGCCGCGGCCACAAGATCAGCGTCGGAATTTCGCTCTCGAAGTAGTCAGCGCACGCGCGGCCCTAGCATCTGACGCGACCAAGGGGTAACTTGCTTGGCGTGAAAGTTGCGTGCCGCCGTCGCCTCGCGTGAAGACGCTCGCCGTCATCCCAGCACGTCTGGGCGCCACGCGGCTCCCCCGCAAGCCCCTCCGCCTGCTCGCGGGTGTCCCCATCATCGTCCGCGTTCTCGAACGCGTCACCGCCCTGCGCGTGGCGGACCGCATCGTCGTGGCCACGGACAGCGACGAGATCGCAGCCCGCGTGCGCGAAGCCGGCGGGGAAGCGGTCCTCACGTCCAATGCGCACCCATCCGGCACGGATCGCGTGGCCGAGGTGGTGCGGCACCCCGCGTTCGCCGGTTTCGACGCCATCGTGAACGTGCAGGGCGACGAACCCTTCGTGTCCGGCGCGGCAGTGCGGGGCGCGCTCCAGCAGGTCGTCGAGCGGCATCATGCCCTGGGCACTGCGGCCGTCGTCGCCTCGCCTGCGGTGCTCACCGCGGCCGATGTCGTCAAGGTCGTGACTGCCGACGACGGTGCCGCGATGTATTTTTCCCGCGCGCCCATCCCGTACCTGCGCGACGCCGCAGATACGGGCGCGCGCGACGCGCGGGTGCTCCACCATGTCGGCGTCTACGCCTACACCCCGCAGTCGCTCGCGCAGTGGGTGGCACTGCCGGCCCACCCGCTGGAGCACATCGAGCGGCTGGAGCAGCTCCGGCCATTGGCCGCCGGCATGCGCATGGGCGTGGCGGTGGTGCAGGGCCCGCTCCGCGCGGGAATCGATACCGACGCAGATCTCGATCGCGCCAATCGCGACTGGCCGACTTTTACCGTGACCCAGGGCTGATGCAGACGAGCACACGGCAGCAGACGACGAAGTTCATCTTCGTGACCGGCGGGGTCGTCTCCTCGCTCGGCAAGGGCATCGCGGCGGCCTCCCTCGGGCGGCTGCTCGTCGAGCGCGGCCTCCGCGTGACCATGATGAAGTTCGATCCGTACCTCAACGTCGATCCGGGCACGATGTCGCCGTTCCAGCACGGCGAGGTGTTCGTCACCGACGACGGCGCGGAGACGGACCTCGACCTCGGGCACTACGAGCGCTTCATCGATCGGTCGCTCTCGCAGGCGAACAACGTCACCACGGGGCGCATCTACCTCAACGTGATCACCAAGGAGCGCCGCGGCGAGTACCTCGGCTCCACGGTGCAGGTCATCCCGCACATCACGGACGAAATCAAGAGCGCGATGCGTCGCGTGGCGCCCGAGAACGACATCGTCATCGTCGAGATCGGCGGCACCGTCGGCGACATCGAGTCGCAGCCGTTCCTCGAGGCCATCCGCCAGTTCCGACATGATGTGGGGCGCGAGAATGCGATCTTCGTGCACCTCACGCTCATCCCGTACATCGCCGCGGCGGGCGAGCTGAAGACGAAGCCGACGCAACACTCGGTGCGCGAGTTGATGCAGCTCGGGATCCAGCCGGACATCCTCGTCGTTCGCACGGAGCGTCCGCTCTCCGACGAGATCAAGCGCAAGATCGCGCTGTTCTGCAACGTGGAGTTCGGCGCCGTGATCGAGTCGCCGGACGTGAAGTCCATCTACCAGATCCCGCTCAAGTTCCGGGAGCAGGGATTCGACGACAAGGTGCTCCAGAAGTTCGGCCTCGACCGGCCGGCGCCCGAGCTCGCGCCGTGGAAGGAAATGGTGCAGCGCATCGTCGCCCCGCACGAGCGAGTGCGCGTCGCGGTCGTCGGCAAGTACACGGACTTCGTGGACAGCTACAAGAGCGTCCAGGAATCCCTCATCCACGGCGGCATCGCGAACGATGTCGGCGTCGACATCTCCTGGGTCTCCAGCGACGACTTCGTCGACGCGGCCACGGCGCGCCGGATCCTCGGCGAGCACGACGCGCTGCTGGTGCCGGGCGGCTTCGGCGTCCGCGGCGTGGAGGGCATGGTGGAAGCCATCCGCGCCGCACGCGAGAACGGCGTGCCGTTCTTCGGCATCTGCCTCGGCATGCAGACCGCCATCATCGAGTTCGCGCGCAATGTCTGCGGGCTCGACGACAGTCATTCGTCCGAGTTCGCGCCCGAGTGCGACAACGCCGTCATCGCGCTGATGGAATCGCAGCAGCACGTCACGGACATGGGTGGCACGATGCGCCTCGGCGCGTATCCGTGTCGGCTCACGCGCGGCTCCCGCGCCGCCGAGGTGTACGGCGTCGCGGAGGTCAGTGAGCGTCACCGCCACCGATACGAGGTGGCGAACCAGTACCGCGACATGTTCGTGGAGCACGGCCTGCGACTCAGCGGCCTTTCGCCCGACGGACAGCTGGTGGAGATCGTCGAGTTCCCGGCGCATCCCTGGTTCATCGGGTGCCAGTTCCATCCCGAGCTGCAGTCGCGCCCCACGCGCCCCCACCCGCTTTTCGCAGGCTTCATTGCCGCCGCCGAGCGTGCCAAGCGCCGCAAGGTCGCGGGTCGCGTGGATGTGGCGGCCACCGCCGCGGCGCGCACGTGACGCCTGTGCACTTCAAGCGGGACGCCCTTTTCCTCATCGCCGGACCCTGTGTGCTCGAGGACGACGCGCTCAACCTGCGCGTCGGCGAGCACCTCGCGCGGCTGGCGGAACACGTACCCGGCGGAATCATCTTCAAGGCGAGCTTCGACAAGGCCAACCGGTCCAACGCCGGTGCGTTTCGCGGGCCGGGTCTCGACGAGGGGCTCGCCGCGCTCGACCGCGTGCGACGCGCCACGGGGTTACCCATCCTCACCGACGTGCACCTGCCCGAGCAGTGTGCCGCTGCGGGACAGGTCGCCGACGTCCTCCAGATCCCCGCGTTCCTGTCCCGCCAGACCGACCTGCTCGTGGCCGCAGGCGCCACCGGCAAGGCCGTGAACGTGAAAAAGGGTCAGTGGATGCACCCGGAGGCCATGCGCGGCGCGCTGGCCAAGGTGCGCGAGGGATATCGCGACGGGGGGCACGCGGGTGACGCGGACGTGGCAGCCACGGAGCGCGGCACCTTCTTCGGCTATGGCGACCTCGTCGTCGACTTTCGCGCCACGCCGCGCATGCGCGCCGCGTGCGACGCGCCAGTCATCTTCGACGCCACGCACAGCGTGCAGCAGCCCGGACGCGGCGAGGGCGGCACGAGCGGCGGCGCTCGCGAGTTCATCCCACCGCTCACGCTCGCGGCGTGCGCCGTTGGCGTGGATGGCCTGTTCATGGAAACGCATCCCGACCCGGCGCACGCGCCGAGTGACGGGCCGAACATGATGCCGCTCGACCGGATCGATGCGCTGATCCGTCGTGCCGTGGACGTCTGGGGCTGCGCGCGCGCATGATCGATCCCGTCCTCGCTGCTGCCATCCGGCTCGTGGTGCTCGACGTCGACGGCGTCCTCACGGACGGCGGCGTCTACCTCGGCGCGGTGGACGGACGTCCGCTCGAGTTCAAGCGCTACGACATCCAGGACGGCCTCGGCATCTACCTGCTCCAGCAGGCGGGCATTCGCGTCGCCATCATCACGGGACGTGTGTCCGACAGCGTGCGCCTGCGCGCGGCGGAACTGCACATCGAGGACCTCGCGCAGGATCCCGACGCACAGAAGCTGCCCGCATTCCTTTCCATGCTCGACCGCCACGGCATTGCTCCGTCGGAGGCCGCATTCATCGGGGACGACTTTCCCGACATGGCGGTGCTCCGCCTCGTGGGAATGCCCGTCGCGGTGGCCAACGCCGTGCCGGAAGTGAAGGCGGTGTGTACCGTGCAGCTCGAGCGCACCGGCGGTGCCGGCGCCGAGCGCGAGTTCGCCGAGCGCCTGTTGAAGGCTCGTGGCGCGTGGAATGACGTCACGACGCGCTACGTCGCGGAGCGCTCGCTGCACATCACCGGAGCGCAGCGGTGAACGCCGCCCAGATCGTGGAGCGCGGGCGTCGCGTGTTGCGCCTCGAGCGGGAGGCGCTGGCCACCGTCGAGGAGCGCCTCGGCGACAGCTTTGCCGACGCGGTGACGTTGATCGCCGATGCCACGGGTCGTGTCATCGTGACGGGCGTGGGCAAGTCGGGGCTCATCGGCCGCAAGATCGCGGCGACGCTCACGTCCACCGGCACGCCCGCGGTGTTCCTGCACCCGATGGACAGCGTGCATGGTGACCTCGGTATCGTGGGCCCGGGCGATGTCGCCATCCTCCTGTCCAAGTCCGGCGAGTCCGACGAGCTCCTCGGCCTGCTCGAACATCTCCAGGGGCTCGGGGTACGCACGATCGGCATCACGGGCGAGACGGGCTCGGCGCTCGCGCGGCTCTGCAACGTCTCGCTCGATGCGTGGGTGCGCGAGGAAGCGTGTCCGCACGACCTCGCGCCAACGACGAGCACCACCGCCGCGCTCGCGCTGGGCGACGCGCTTGCCGTCGCGCTGCTGGAGCACAAGGGATTCCGTCGCGAGGACTTCGCACGCCTGCATCCGGGCGGCGCCCTCGGCCGGCGACTCGTGACGCGGATCGAGGAAGTGATGGTGACGGACCCGCTCCCGGTGCTGCCCCCCGGCAGCACACTGCGGCAGGCGGTGGTGGTCCTCGCGGAACAGCGGGGCATCGTGCTCGTGGCCGACGGCTCGCGGGCGTTGCAGGGCGTCCTCACGGCCGGAGACCTGACGCGACTGATGGAGCGTGAAGTGGAAGTCCTGACCCACCCGGTCGAACGGATCATGACGCGCACGCCGCGGATCGCGAGCGTGGGCGAGCTGGCGAGCGCCGTGGCGTATCGCATGGAGACGCACGGCGTGATGGCGATGCCCGTGCTCGACGCCGACGCCCGGATCGTGGGCGTGGCGCACCTGCACGACCTCCTGCGCGCGCGGGTCGCATGACCACGCGTCGCCTCGCGGCCGCCCTCGTGCCGACGCTGCTCTCGTTCGCGGCCTGCACCAAGAAGGGCAGTGCGCCACCCGTGGCCACGCACGCCACGCTCGCCGACAGCGCGGAGCAGGTGCTCTTCACCACGCATTCACTGCTCACGGACAAGGGCGTGGCGCGGGGCGAGATGTTCGCGGATACAGTGTTCGTGTTCGACGAGAACACGCGGTTCGAGCTGCGCAAGGTACGCGTCACGTTCAATACGGCGACCGGCGCAAAGGACGGCATCATGACGGCCGACCGCGGGCGCTACAACGTGCGCCAGCAGGTGCTCGAGGGGTTTGGCCATGTGGTGGTCGTCACGAATGATGGCCGGCGCCTGACGTCGCCGCAGCTCAAGTACCAGCAGGCGCTGAACGAGATCTCGAGCGATTCATCGTTCACCATCGTGAAGCCCGGCTCGACGTTCTCGGGCATCGGCTTCAAGGCGGACCCACAGCTCAACCACTTCCAGTCGTTCAAGAGCGGGTCGTCGAAGGGATCCTTTACCTTCCCGGCGCAATGAGGCCGCTCGCGATCGTCGCACTGCTCGCCCTGCTGGGCACCCGGGTCGCCGCGGCGCAGGCCGTCGAGGGCAAGTGCGCGCTCGACGTCAAGTTCGAGCGCATCAACAGCCTCCAGCTTCCGAGCGGACAGCGCAATTCCTATCTCGGTGGCCCCATCGTGGCGACCTGCGCGAGCCAGAAGATGGTGCTGCGCTCCGACAGCCTCGAGCAGTATGGCGACGAGGGACGCTTCTACTTCATCGGCCATGTGGACTACCGTGAGCCGCGGCTGCAGCTCAAGTCGGACTTCCTCACGTACCTCCAGCGCGACGAGCGACTGCTCGCGGTGCTCAACGTGGACGCGAAGCTCCCGTCCGGGACCACGCTCAAGGGACCGTCGCTCGAGTTCTTCAAGATCATCCCGAAGGTGCGTCCCCGGCAGAAGGCGATCGCCGTCGGGCGCCCGGTCATGCGCATCGTGGACAAGGATGCCCAGGGCAAGCCGCAGCCGCCGGTGACCGTCACCGGCAACACCATCTGGCTCGACGGGGATAGTATCGTCGCGTCGTCCGGCGACGTCGTCGTGGTGCGTCCCGAGCTCACCGCCACGGGCGATTCCCTCTATCTCGACGGCGGGCCCGGCCTCCTGCGGATCATGCGCAAGCCGGTCATCACCGGCACGAAGGGCCGTCCGTTCACCCTGCACGGCGAGACGATCGACCTGCTCACGCGCAGCAAGAAGCTCGAGCGCGTGCTGGCGAAGAATGACGCCGAGGCGGTGAGCGAGGACCTCACGCTCAAGTCCGACACGATCGACCTCCGGGTCTCGAACGATCTGCTCCAGCGCGCCGTCGTGTGGGGAAAGAGTCGCGCGCACGCGAATTCCCCCACGCAGTCCATCGTCGCCGATTCCATCGACGTACTCATGCCGGACCAGCGTGTGCGGCTGATGCGCGCCGTGCGGCGTGCCACCGCCGAGGCGACGCCGGACACCACGAAGTTCTCCACCACCGAGAAGGATCGCCTGACCGGCGACACGATCGTCGCGCGCTTCGACTCGATCCCGGCGCGCGATACCGCCAGCAAGCCGCGCATCCGCGAGCTCGTCGCCATCCTGAATGCCACCTCGCTCCAGCACCTCGCGCCGCAGGACACGTCCATGCGCGTGCCCGCGATCAACTACATCTGCGGCAAGATGATCACGGTGTCCTTCGACTCCGCCAAGGTGAAGACCGTCCGCGTCGTGAATTCGGACCCGCCATGCGGTGGCCTGTACGCGGAGCCCGACTCCACGAAGCGCGGCCGGCCAGCCGCACCGCCGGCGGCACCGGCGGCAGGCACGCCAACCCGGACGCCTCCCACGGGGACGACGGTGCCACCGGCAACTCCCGCCGTGGCGCCACCAAAGCCCGTGACGAGGACCGACGAATGACGGACGCCGTCTCGTCCCCGCGGCTCCAGCTGCTCGTCGAACGCCTGGCACACGGCGATCGCTCGACGGCGCTCGCGCTGCACGCGCTCATCTGCGCGGCCGACGCCTCGGGCACCGCCGGCATCGACGACGTGGCCGTCGTCTTCCGGCGCGATCATCTCGCCGCACAGCGCGCCGCCGGCCGCGACGCGGAGCGCGAGGCCGGGGAGCTCAGCATGGATCAGGTGCGCGCGCACATGACGGAGTCCGTGTTGCCGCGTCTCGCGTCCGAAGGGGTCGTGGAACTGCCGGCCGGTGGCCTGCAGCAGCCACAGGCCCGGGTGCGATTTGCCGCGGCACTCTGGGAAGACATCCGCGCCGTGCGCGACGAAGTGGCGGACGCCTTTCGTCATACCGGCGAGCACACGGCGGTGCGCGACACGCGCGCATCCGGCGTCCCGCCGACGGGCGCGACCGGCGGCAGCGTCCTCGAGGCCAAGGGGCTGGCGAAGGTCTATCGCCGCCGCAAGGTGGTGAACGACGTGGCCTTGCGCTTGCAACAAGGTGAGATCGTCGGACTGCTGGGCCCGAATGGCGCGGGGAAGACCACCACCTTCTACATGATCGTGGGACTCATCCAGCCCCTGTCGGGCCGCATCCTGCTGGATGGTGTGGACATCACCGCCATGCCGATGTACCAGCGGTCGCGGCGCGGAATCGGCTACCTCTCGCAGGAGCCGTCCATCTTCCGGAAGCTGTCCGTCGAGGACAACATCGTGGC
>JBDTYL010000231.1:0-16736 GCA_040005695.1 bacterium
CTCCTCGGCACCGCGATGGCGCGTCCGCTCATCGCGAAGCGCCAGGTGGAGATCGCGCACCGCGTGCATGCGGACGCGCTCGCGCATGGCTGCACCGGCAAGGGCAACGACCAGGTGCGCTTCGAGATGACCTTCGCCACGCTCGCGCCCGAGCTGCCGGTGATCGCGCCATGGCGTGAGTGGGACATCCGGAGCCGCGAGGACGCCATCGACTACGCGACCGCGAAGGGCATCCCCATCACCGCGACGAAGGAAAAGATCTATTCACGCGACGCCAATCTATGGCATCTCAGCCACGAGGGCGGCAATCTCGAGGATCCCAACTCGGCCCCGAAGGCCGACATGTTCATGCTGACGACGGAGCCCTCCAAGGCGCCGGATGAGGCAGAGGATGTCGTCATCGGCTTCGAGAAGGGCACGCCCGTGTCCGTCAACGGCGAGGCGCTCGGGCCCTTCGACCTCGTGTCGAAGCTCAACGCCATCGGCGGCAGGCATGGCGTCGGCCGCATCGACCTCGTGGAGGATCGCATGGTAGGCATGAAGTCGCGCGGCGTGTACGAGACCCCGGGCGGCACGCTGCTCTACACGGCGCACTCCGAGCTCGAGCAGCTCATCCTCGATCGCAAGACGCTGGCGGCCAAGGACCTCATCGCGCCGCGCTATGCGGACCTCGTGTACGAGGGCCGCTGGTGGACCACCGAGCGCGAGGCGTACGACGCGTTCGTGAACGTGACGCAGGAGCGCATCACCGGCACCGTGACGCTGCGCCTGTACAAGGGCGGCCTGCAGGTGGTGGGCCGTCAGAGCGAGAACGCGCTGTACGATGAGCGCTTCGTCACGTTCGGCGAGGACGACGTGTACCAGCAGAGCGATGCCGCCGGGTTCATCCGCCTCTTCGCGCTGCCAGCCCGCGTGCGCGCCATCAGGGACCAGGAGCTCGCTGCGGCGAAGGCCGCGAATGCTGCGCCGATGCCGATCGGAGAGTTCGCCGGTGTCTGACGACGTCAGCCCGGGTCAGCATGGCACGGCGAGTGAGCCCGTCATCCCGAGCGAGCCTGTCATCCTGAGCGAGCCGGTCATCCTGAGCGTCGCGAAGGATCTGCTTGTGGATGCCGCGTCGACGACTCAGAAGACACACAAACTGTGGGGCGGGCGCTTCGGCGCCGGCCCCACAGCCGCGTTCGATGCGTTGAACAACTCCATCGCCATCGACTTCCGCCTCTGGCCGCACGACATCCGCCTGTCGAAGGCGTGGGCGCTCGCGCTGTGGAACGCCGGCGTGCTCACGCTCGACGAGAGCCGGTCGATGGAGACGGGGCTCGACGCCGTGGCGGCGCGACTCGAGGGCGGCGAGCACCCCATCGCGTCCGACGAGGACGTGCACACGCTGATCGACCGCCTGCTGCACCTCGAGATCGGCGACGTCGCCTCGAGGCTGCACACCGGTCGCAGCCGCAATGACCAGGTTGCGACCGCGACCCGCTTGTGGACGATGGAGGTGTGCACGCGGCTCGATGCCGCCGTGCGCGGGCTGCAGCAGGCGATGCTGGACCAGGCGGCGAGGCTGGAAAGCGCGCTGATGCCGTCGTATACGCACCTGCAGCGCGCGATTCCCGTGTCGGCCGCACACTGGATGCTCGCGCACTTCTGGCCGCTCGAACGGGATCGTGTGCGCCTGCGCGCGGCGCAGAAATCGGCCGCGGTACTGCCGCTCGGCTCGGGCGCCGTGGCGGGATGTGCGTATCCCATTTCGCGCACGCTGCTGCAGGGGACGCTCGGCTTCGATTCCGTGTCGCCCAACTCGATCGACGCCGTCTCCGATCGCGACTTCATCGCCGAGGTGCTGTTCACGTCGACGATGATCGGGACGCACCTGTCCCGGCTGGCCGAGGACCTCATCATCTACGGATCTTCGGAATTCGGCTTTGTACAGTTCGGCGAGGGGTATACGTCCGGGTCGTCGATGATGCCGCAGAAGCGAAATCCGGATGCGCTGGAACTGGCGCGCGGCAGTGCAGCGCGGATGCTCGGGAACCTGACGTCGCTGCTGGCGACGCTGAAGGGATTGCCGACAAGCTACAACAAGGATCTTCAGGACGACAAGCGAACGTTGTTCGATGCGACGGACACGCTGCTGCTCGTGCTGCCGGCGGTGACCGGCGCGCTGGCAGAGTGCACGTTCCGGCGCGAGCGGATGGCGGCGGCACTGTCGAGCACGATGATGGCGACGGACCTCGCGGACTACCTCGTGCGCAAGGGCGCGACGTTCCGCGAGGCCCATTCGGCCGTCGGGAAGCTGGTGCGCGAGTCGGAGGCGTCGCGGGTGGAGATGCAGGACCTCCCGAAGGCGTCGTTCGCCGCGGCACATGCGGGCTTCGGGGACGATGTGGTGGATGCACTCAGCCCGGGGCAGTCCGTCCTGCATCGCGAAGTGGATGGGGGAACGGGGCCCAGGGCCGTGAGGGCGCAGCTCGAGGCGGCGCGTGCGACGCTCGTGCCGCCGCCGGCCCCGAGATCGACCAATTCCGGCGCACATCAACTGGTGGCCGCCGCGCCGTAACCGCGATGGTCGGGCTTGCACCGGTGCCACCGACGTTGCATGATGATCATCATGCGATACTCGGACCAGCACAAGGACAACGTCCGCGCGCGCATCGTGGCAGCCACGGCCGAGGCGATCCGGGAGCAGGGCGTGCAGGGCGTCAGCATTCCGGCATTGATGCGCCGCGTCGGCCTCACACACGGCGCCTTCTATGCGCACTTCGAGAGCCGGGATGCGCTGGTCGCGGAGGCGGTGCGGGCAGCAGCCACCGAGTCGGCGGAGCACATCTTCGGCGGCGCACAGGGCAAGGATGTGCTTTACGACGCGTACCTCTCAGCGGCGCACGCAGCGGATCCGGCGCACGGATGTGTCGTCGCGGCACTCGGCGCCGAAGGGTCCCGCCAGCCGGTTGCCGTCCGCCAGGCGTTCGCGGATGCGGCAAGGGGACTGCTCCGCCGTGTGGAGTTTCATCGTCACCGCAAGCGCCCGCGACCGGATATCAGCATCGGCACCCTCAACGCAACGTCGTTGATGGTGGGCGCGGTCACGCTTGCTCGTCTCGTGGATGACAAGGCGCTGGCGGCGCGCATCCTCGCTGCGGCGAGGGCCGAGTTGGTCGATTCGTAACGCACTTTCGCCCGAATGGAATGATGAGCATCATGCCATCAACCGACAGGGTTGGCCAATTGCCGGACCGCGAGGCGTGCAGCGATACACAAGCCCTCTTGCCGTCGCGACCCCGGTGCTGTCTCATTATGCAGGCGACGCTGCCGACGCAGTTCTCACCATACTCGGCCGAGGTCCCATTGCATCGTCGCCTGCGCCTCATCGGTTCGCTCGTCATCGCTTCCGTCGCCACCGCGTGCAGCAGCACGCTGGTCGACGAACCCACACTCATGACGCCGCCAGTTCCCGAGCGCACGATCGTCCCCGGCGCGCAACCCCTCGTCATCAACGAGGTGATGGCCGATCCGACCACCGTCACGGACGCGAACGGCGAGTGGTTCGAGGTCTACAACACCACCGCGTCCGCCATCAACATCCAGGGGTACAGGGTCGCGTCGAACAACGACGCGGGCTTCACCATTGGCAGTTCTGTCGTCGTGCCCGCGGGCGGTTACGTCGTCCTCGCTGCCGTCGCGTCATCGGCCACCAATGGGGGCGTCACGGTCGCCTACGCCTACGGCACCGCGATCACGCTCGCGAACACGAGCGACTGGATCGCCCTGCGGAACGCCGCGAACTCCACCGTCGACTCCGTGAGCTGGACGTCCACCACCGCGGGCAAGTCGTGGTCGCTGAAGAACTGGGCGGTGGCACACCAGACGATCACCGCCGGCTCCGTGTGGCAGCTCGCGACGTCCACGTACGGACTCGGCGACTACGGTACGCCGGGCAAGGTGAACGACGGGGCCAGCGGTGGAGGTGGCGGCGGCGGTGGGAGCGTCGCCGAACTCGTGGTGCGCGTGCTCGATGTCGGTCAGGGCGACGCGAATTACATCTCCAATGGCACGAGCAACGTCATCATCGACGGCGGGCCAAGCGCGACGCGGATGGGCGTGCTTCTCGATTCGCTCGGGCTGAACGGGAAGACGATCAATGCCGTCATCCTCACGCACCAGCACGCCGATCACCTTGCCGGCCTCCAGGAGCTGTTCCGGACGTCGCGCAACATCACCATCTCGTACTTCTTCGAGAACAAGGACGTATACACCAGCTCCGGGCTGGCGACGCTGCGTGACTCGATCAACGCGCGCGTCGCGCGCGGCCAGCTCATCTACCGCGACACGGACGATCCGTGCGCCAATGGCGCGACGATCTGCAACCTCACGCTGAACGGCGGGGCGGTGCTGCACATCATGAAGCCGAAGCCGAGCGACACCAACCCGAACAACCGTTCGGTCCCCGTGAAGCTGGTGGGGCCGGACTCGGCGTCGTTCACGATGTGGATGGCGGGTGACGCTGAACAGCAGGAGATCGACTACTTCCTCAACACGGCGGGCTACGCGACGAACCCGGGCATGCACGTGAAGGTGCTCAAGGCGGATCATCACGGCAGCTGCAACGGCGTGACCAACGCCTACCTCAACGCGCTGACGCCCCAGTACGTCACGGCCTCGGTGGCGTCGTCCAACAGCTACCACCACATGCACACCCAGGCCAAGGCGATGTACTCGGCGCATGGCGACCCGTGGTATCGTACGGACGGCAACGGCACGATCGTGTTTCGCACGCCGGGCACGCCCGGTGGCGGCTACACGGTGACCGTGCCCAAGGGCACGACGAACATGTCGGGCGCGTCGGACGCTGCGTCCACCGCGACCGAGTGCAACCCGATCCCCTGATGGCGCATCCGGTCCAGCAACGCTGGGTCATCGACTCGATCGAGGCGTCCATCGCCTCGGTCGAGGTCGATGGAGCGACGATGATCACGGTGCCGCTGGCGCTCCTGCCGGGCAGTGTGCGGCAGGGGTTGGTCCTGAAGGTGCGCCTCGACGGTGCGCAGACGGCGGCGCGTTCGGTGGTGTCGTTCGAGATCGACGAAGCGGCCACGACGCAGGCGCGGCTGCGGTCGGCGGCGCAGGTGGGGAAGGATGCGCCGCAGGGGAAGGATACCGGCGGCGACCTGCACTTCTAGCTCCGGTCGGCGATGGCGGGGGACCGCGTGAGGACCCCGACGGAGTAATCGGCGCGGGCGACAACCCCGTTACAGGCGGGTAGTCAACCGGACGGCCTGCAGGCCCCGGATCACGAACGTTTCGCACTGCACAGGCTCCGCGGTGAGGCCGAGGGTGGGTGCGACATTGACGAGCGCACCGAGTGCCGCTTCCAGCTCGATGCGCGCGAGGGGTGCACCAATACACGCGTGAATCCCGCCGCCGAACCCGATGTGCTCCGCGGCGTTCTCGCGCCCGACGTCGAACGTGTCCGGTTCGTGGAAGACGCGGGGATCGCGATTGGCCGCGCCAAAGAGCATCGCGACTCGCTCGCCGCGCGGAATGGGAACGCCGCCAACCTCCACGCCATCTTCGAGTACCCATCGCTCGAAGAGCTGCAGCGGAGGGTCATACCGGATCATCTCCTCCACCGCCTGCGACGCCGACACCGTTCCGTCGCACAGCCGCTGCCATTGCGCAGGATGATGCATGAGCGCGCGCAGGCCGCTGCCGAGCGTGTTCACGGTGGCCTCGTGTCCGGCGTTGAGGAGGACGACCATCGTCGAGACGATCTCGGCATCGCTCAACCGCTCGTCATCCGCGCGTGCATCGGCGAGGCGCGTGAGCACGTCGTCGGCGGGATGGCGACGGCGCTCGCGCAGCAACTCCTCCACGTAGTCTCGAAAGCTCGCGGCCGCATGGTTCGCACCTGCAGCGGCGACGTTACTCACCTGCAGCTCGTACATCTTGACCATGCGATGCGACCAGTCGAGCAGGTCGTGCGTCCGCTCCGTCGGCACGCCGAGCAGCCGACAGATCAGGCCGATGGAGAAGGGCTGCGCGAAGTCCGTGAGCAGCTCGAACGTGCCTCGCTCGACGAGCGGCGCGAGCAACGACCGCGCGAGATCGCGCGCCGGCGCGCGCAACGCCTCCACGCTGCGTGGCGTGAATGCCGCTGCCACCAGCTTGCGAATGCGCGAGTGCTCGGGCGGCTCGATCCACAGCAGGCTCCAGCGCTCGACGTCCCAGAACGCCTGCCACCTCGAGTCGAGCGGCTCGGCGCCGAACTCTTCCTCCGTGCCGACATGACGGAAGTTGCGTCCGAGCCGCCGGTCACGGAGACACGCGCGCACGTCGGCATGCCGGGTGACGAACCACCGGCCGAGTTGCTCGTCACGCCACGTGCCGACGCTCTCGCGCAGGTCGTCGAGCACGGGATACGGGTCGTCGAGGAAGCCGCGATCGGTGGGATCGAAGCCTGGCGTCATCGGCGTCAGGGCCGGCTAAACACTGCACCGTGCGGTATGCCGGCGGCGGTCCCGCCATGTGGCCAGTGCTTGCCATCCATTCGCACGCCGGCCGTGGTCGCGCCTGCGTCGCGAAATCGCTGGTCGAGCGTCAGGCGTCCCGTCGACTCATCGAAACGGGCCATCACCACGCGGTTCTTCATTCCCTCGTAGCCCGTGATGACCACCCGCTTGTGATTCGGCTCGAGCGAGATCCAGTGCGGCACGTCGTCCTTGCCGAGCACGAGGCGCGAGACCTCGCGTGGCCGAGCGGGATCCGCGATGTCGAGGCTCACGACCGCGTTCCACGCCGGCACCGTCACCAGGTAGTAGTGGCCCGCGATCACGGGGATGGCGCAGCTGGTGTGCTTGCGCTGCGGGAAGGACGCCACGAGTCGTCCTGACGGCGCGGCGCCGGCGACGTCGCTCAGCAGGTAGAGGCCGCAGTTGAAGGTGGAGACGAGCACGGTCTTGCCGTCGCCGAGGAGCCGAGGCTCGGCGGTGAAGGCGCCTTCGTCGCCCCGCGGACCGTTTGGCAGGTCGAACGTGTGCAGGAGCGCGAAATCGGACAGGCGCCACACCTGCACGGCACGCACGGGTGCGTCCCCGTCCATGTCCGTGGTGGTGGTGACGATACGATCGAGCTTCGGGACGATGGCAGCCGAGTAGGGACGGATGCGCCGGTCGATACCCGCGCGGTTGTCGGAGGCGGTGCGCACCACCGCGCCGCGGTTCGTCAGTTCCGCGAGGCCGCCGGGCGCCATGCCCAGCGAGTCGTGCTGCATCTGGAACGTGGCGAGCACGTTGCCGTTCGGGAGGCGGAGGAAGCTGTGCGGGTGCATCATGCCGCGGACGTCGCCAAACTGCCCGTCGACCCGGGGATGCGCGGGATCGTGGGTGTCGAAGATGAACGACTGTCCGCTCGCGAACCCGTTCACGAACAGCCGGCCGTCGGCAGGCATTTCGTGCTCGCTGTGGTGTGGGCCATTCTTGCGTCCCGGCACGGCCACGGTGGTGATGATGTCGCCGTAGCGTGCGTGTCCTGGATCGACGTCGAGCACGGCGAGAAAATCCGGCTGCGTCGAGTCGGCGGACGCGGTCCACAGGTACAGGAAGCGGCTCGAGGCCGTGGCCTGCCCGCGCAGCACGCCGGGCTGCGCGAGCGCGCACAGGAGGAGGGTTGCGCAGTGAACGGCGATTCGTTTCATGACATTTCGCTCGCGTGCTGGTCGCCGGGCGCGCTGTTGCGCCGACAACCTGCGTCAGTGCTTGCCCGCGTTTTCCTTGAACCGCTTCCTGATGGCGAGCAGTTCGTCACTCACCTCGGTGTTCTTCTTGATGATGTCCTCGAGCAGCTTCAGCGTCGTCGAGTCGTCCTCGACCACGGTGGGCGTGCCACCCAGGCGCACGCCGTAGCCGAAATGCTCGCCGGGTACCAGTACCATCGGGTTGACCAGCACCACGTCGCTGATTCCGTCGGCAACCCGCACGGCCACCATCTTCTTCCCGGCCTTCTCCATGAAGCTCACGCGCAGCCCATCGGCCTCGGCCGGCCACTGGCCGTGGTCGTGCGCCTGTCCGTCGGTGCCGACAAAGGTGGTGGACTGCGGGGTCAGCGTGGGGAAGTTGCGCTCGAATCCGCCGGCATACATCAGTGCGTGTCGCATGGACATTTTCGTGTGGGTGGGTCGCCCGTCGACGAGGCGGCGATGGGCAAGTGTACCGCCTGGACGTGCGGTGGGGGAGAGGCGACTGGCACTGCCGCCCGCGGCGGTCGTTTGCGCGACGTCCCGCGGAACATAGCTTCCCCGCGGCGCACTTCCCTCGCCACACCCAGGAGGTCATCCCATGCTGCTCCGCCTCGTCGCCGCCGGCCTGCTGCTCGGCAGCGCTACCGTTCGCGCACAGGACGCCAACCTGCCTCCTGAGCGTGAGCGCCAACTGGCACGCGCGATCTACAAGGAGATGGTCGAGATTCATTCCGGCTTCACCACGGGTGCGACGACGCCGGTGGTGGAGGCCGTCGCGAAGCGGTTGCGTGCGGCCGGATTTCCGGCGTCGGACATCTTCATCGGCGGCCCGATCCCGAAGAAGGCCAACCTCGTGGTGCGGTATCACGGCACGGGCGCCCGGCGTCCCCTGCTGCTGCTCGCCCACACAGACGTCGTCGAGGCGAAGCGTGAGGACTGGAGCATGGACCCGTTCACCTTTGCCGAGCGGGACGGATACTTCTATGGACGCGGCACGGGTGACGACAAGGCGCAGGCCGCGATCTGGATCGCGAACCTCATCCGCTACAAGCGTGAGGGGTTCAAGCCGGACCGCGACATCATCGTCGCCCTCACGGCGGACGAGGAGGGCGGTGGCCCGTACAGCGGCGTGCAGTGGCTGCTGAAGAACCATCGCAACCTCATCGACGCCGATTTCGCGCTGAATGAAGGCGGATGGGGCGAGTCCATGGCCGGCGCGCCGATCTCGAACGATCTGCAGGTAAGCGAGAAGTACGTGGTCAACTACCGGTTCGAGGCGCACAACAAGGGCGGGCACAGCTCGCTGCCGATAGCGGACAATGCCATCTATCATCTCGCCGGCGCGTTGGAGCGGTTGTCGGCGTTCGCGTTTCCGCTCAAGACCAACGCCGTCACGCGCGAGTACTTCTCCGCGATGTCGGCCATCGAAAAAGGTGCCGTGAGTAACGAGCTGGCGGCGGTGGGCCGCGGCGACTCCGCCGCGATGTTGCGTGTCGCGCATGCGGCCACCGCGTGGAACGCCACGCTGCGAACGACATGCGTGGCGACGCAGCTCGAGGGTGGGCATGCGATAAACGCCCTGCCGCAGCTGGCAGCGGCGAACGTCAACTGCCGCGTGCTGCCGGAGGATGAAGTGGACTACGTGACGGCGACGTTGCGGCGCGTGGTGGCCGACACCGCCGTGTCCGTGGTGGTGATGGGCACGCCCAATCGCGGGCCCGCGTCGCCCATGCGGGCAGACCTGCTCACCGCCGTGAAGGCGTCGACGAATGCCGTGTGGCCCGGCGTGGCCACGGTGCCGATGATGGTGATGGGTGCGACCGATGGCGCGTACCTGCGCGCCGCCGGCATTCCCACCTACGGCGTGCAGGGCATCTTCTATGACCGGGACGACGTGCGCTTCCATGGCCGCGACGAGCGCGTGCGCGTGCGCTCGTTCTACCAGGGGCAGACCTTCCTGTACGACCTGGTGAAGCGGCTGTCCGGCGGGGTGCCCCGCGCGTGAGCCGCATTCGCGAGCCGGCTACACGCCCTCCACCCGTCGAAAAAACTCCTGGAGAGCTGTCGCCACGTCGGTGGTGGGCAGCTCCGGAAACCGGAGGCGGATGGCCGTGGAATCAAACGTCATGTCGTCTTGGTCCATGAGCACCGCAGCGCGCGCATGCCGAGCGAGCGATGGCTTGAACGGCCCGAGCACCGCGCCCATCGCGCCGAGTATTACACGGGGAACGTGGCGGGCCCGGTCCGGCTGGCCGACGCTCACCCCGACCAGTGCGGCGAACCGGTTGAAGGTGACATTCGCCGGACCGCCGATTTCCAGCACCTGACCGCGCAGCGTCGGATCCGCGATGACCTGATCGACGAGGGCTGCCACATCGACAATCGAGACGAAGTTGATCGGATTCTCACCGCGGCCGAACACGATGGTTCGGCCCTGCGCCTTCAACGGGGGTCCCATGATGGCTGCCCACGTTTCCACGAATGCCGTCGCCCGCACGATCGTCCACGGCGCAACGCTCGCGCGCAGGTACTCCTCTGCGTCGTGCTTGGCCCGGAAGAGCTCCATGCGGCTGCTCGCCGCGGCCTGCACGCCCGACATGAGGACGACGTCCGCTCCCGCGCGCGCGGCGGCATCGATGAGGTTCCGGTTGCCCTGGCGATCGACGGTTGCCGGCGAGACGGAGTCGTCATTGCCGAATCCATGCGCCGCCGCCACGACGAGGGTCACGCCCGCGATCGCGCGCGCCAGGCTGTCGGTGTCGCGCAGGTCGCCCGTTGCGACTTCGACATCGGCGGGCAGATGGGATGCGCGGGCGGGCACGCGGGTGAGGACCCGCACGGGCGCATGCCGAGCGCGCAGCCGGCGCACGAGCGTGCTTCCCAGCGCGCCCGTTCCGCCGGCGACCAGGATCACGACTGTCCCCCGGCCGCGCGGCGCACGGCGTCGTTGACGGTGCCGCCGCCCTCCTCGACCGGCTCGAGGTAGAAGCGGGCCCACTCCGCCCGCCCGTCCGCGATGCCGAAGAGAATCATCCCGCGCATGAGGTGCGGCGTGCCGTCCCGGCGCGTTCCGCGCATCTCCCACTCGGACCAGATAGTGGTGCCGTCCATCACCCGGCGAACAATCGTCGCATTGATGTCGGGCACGCCGGCGAAGATCTGCGTCCAGTTGCGCCGCACCTGGTCACGCCCCGTGAAGCTCCGCGCGGGATGCGCGGGAGTCTCGTTGCGATAGGCATCCGCGAAGCAGTCGACCACCGCCTCGACGTCGTGCGCGTTGGTCGCCGCGACGAGACGGTCGAGCATCGACGACGCATTCAGTGCACCGTGCTCCATTGCCGCCTCCGGGAACCGCAGGTAGTATTCGATACATACCACTGTATTCAATAGGGAGTATGGAACGTCACTCGCGCGCTGGCAAGGGGGCGGCACGGAAGCGACGCGCGTACGATGCGTCGGGGCGCCTCGCGCAGGCCGCGCGCGCGCGCGCCTGCATCGTCGACGTCGCGGAGCAGATGTTCTTCGCCGATGGCTACGCAGCCACGACGATGGTCGCGATCGCCGCGAGCGCCGGGGCATCCGTGGAGACGATCTACAAGGCCTTCGGTGGGAAGGCTGGCCTGGTGCGCGCCATCCGCGACCGTCGCCTTGCCGGTCAGGGGCCCGTGCACGCGGAGGTGCGCTCGAATCGCGCTCGTCGTGCTGCCGGCGGCGCCCGCGCGCTCGTGGCCGAATGGGGGCGGCTTACCGCCGAGGTGGCGCCGCTGGTGGCGCCTGTGTTGCTGCTCGTCCGCGATGCCGCCGTCGCCGATCCGGAGATGGAGGCGCTTCGGGCCGAGCTCGACGCGGATCGCTTGCGACGCATGACGGCCAATGCACGCACGCTGCGACAACTCGGATATTTGCGGCCCGGCGTCACCACCCGTGAGGCAGCCGATGTGTTATGGACATTCAGTTCGCCCGAGCTGTACGAATTGCTCGTGCTCGGGAGGAAGTGGCCGCTCGCGCGCTATGGAGACTTCGTCACCGGGACGTTGACGTCCGCGCTGCTCGACGTGATAGTGGTTGATGACTCCCGGACGTAGGCGAAGGCCGCGCGCACCAATGGGCCGCATGCCTGACGCGAGAGCAGTGGTTTGACCCACCCGGCTGTCCACGATAGCCTTCCAGCACGCGCATTCAGGACATTCACCGGATCATTTCATTCGCCTCATGACCGCTGTCGAGCAACTTCGCCGGCTCCGGGATCACGCTGCCTGGGCCGATCTTGCGCTCCTCGCCGAGCTGGAACACCTGCCGGCCGTTGCCGCCGAGGTATTGCGTGAGTATGCGCACATCCTCGCTGCCGAATCCGTGTGGCTCGCTCGCCTCGAGGGACGCCTGCCGACGTCGGCAATCTGGCCCGACCTCGCTCTCCCGGCTGTGGCGGTGCTCGCCCGCGAGAACGTGGCCGGTTATGCGCGACTGCTCGCGGGCCTGGGGGATGCAGAGCTCTCGCGCGAGGTGCCGTACGTGAATTCTGCCGGCCTCGCCTTTACCAACACGGTGAGCGACATCCTCCTCCACGTGCTGCTGCACGGGCAGTATCACCGGGGCAAGGTGAACCTGCTGCTCCGCGAATCCGCGCTCGAGCCGGTGCCGTTCGACTTCATCACGTTCGTCCGCGGTCGGCCTGCAGCAACCACGCCGCGCGCATGAATGCGGATTTGCCGGCAAGGCATCTGCATGACGCACTCCAGCGACACGACGCTGGTGCCGTGCGGACGCTGTTCGCGCAGCACCCGGAGCTGCGCGACCACATCGATGCGCCCGTGTTCGCGTTCGATGCGCCTGCCATCGTGGCGTTTGCGAACGACGCGGCGCTGGTGGACGTGCTCCTCGAGTTCGGTGCCGACCCGAACCGGCGCAGCAACTGGTGGGCGGGCGGTTTTCACGCCCTCTACTCCGCCGTCGGGTCGGCGGCGGAGCGGTTGCTCGCTGCCGGAGCCATTCCGGATGCCTGTGCCGCCGCGCATCTCGGTCGCGTGGACCTCCTCAATCGGATCCTCACCGACGATCCCGCGCGTGTGCACGAACGTGGAGGAGACGGACAGCTGCCGCTGCACTTCGCGACATCGCGCGAGATCGTCGACTTGCTTCTCGACGCCGGCGCCGACCTCGACGCACGGGACATCGATCACCGTGCAACGGCGGCCGAGTGGATGCTCGCCGGTTCAAGGGGGGCGGGGCGATACGAGCTGGCGCGCTATCTCGTCCAGCGGGGCGCAACGACGGACATCTTTCTCGCCACGGCGCTCGGCCTCACTGATGCCGTGCGTCCGATGCTCGAGGCGAACCCCACGCTGCTCGCCCAGCGTACCGACGCGGGCGACTATGGAGAGAAGCCGCCGTCCAGTCATCACATCTACTACTGGACGATCGGCGCCGGCCGCTCGCCGCTTGACGTCGCGGTCCAGTTCGGGCAGCACGACACGCTGCGCGCGATGCTGGAGTTCGCGTCGCCGCTGCAGCGGTTCGTCCTCGCTTGCCGGCGTGGTGACGAACGGAGTGCGACGGCGCTGTTGCGCGAGCATCCCGCGCTCGTTGCGTCGATGTCGCCGGCGGATCATCGTGCCATCACCGATTCGGCATGGCATGGTGACGCGGCGGCCGTCGCAATGATGTTGACGCTGGGGTTCGACCCGCGAACGCCGGGTCAGGATTCGGGCACTGCGTTGCACTGTGCCGCCTGGCAGGGATCGGCGGACACCGTCGCCGTACTCCTGCGGTCTCGCGACGCGACGGCGTTGCTTGCCGCGCGAGAGCCGGTCCACGGCGGCACACCGCTCGACTGGTGCCTGCATGGCTCCCGGTTCGGCGACAGGCGGCACGACCACGCCACCGTGGCGCAACTTCTCCTCGAAGCGGGCGCTCGGCTCGGGCCTGATTCCGGCGAAGGCTCGCCGTCGGTGAATGCGGTGCTCGCCGCTTGGCGCTCCTCGACTGCATGACCGGGCGTTGCCGATGGCCGACGGCCGTGCTCGCGCACGTGACCGGCGACGACCTCGCTCGATGCGGCTTTCGGCTTTTACGTTGATGTAGAGATTCGGCGAGCGGCTCCGACTATGGGAGCGAAGGCGCCACGCGGGCGCCGACTTGCGACGCACTCACATCAAGCGAACAGGGTTCCCATGCACAAGATCACTCCCTTCCTGTGGTTCAACGGGCGGGTCGATGCGGCGGTGACGTTCTACACGTCGGTGTTTCCGGACGCCACGGTGCTGGACACGTCGCCCGGACCCGGCGGATCCATGATGAGCGCGACGATGGAGATCGAAGGACAGCAGCTGATCCTGTTCAACGGTGGTCCCACGTACGAGCTGTCGCCGGCGGTGTCGCTGTACGTGAACTGCGAGACGCAGGCGGAGGTCGACCGACTGTGGACCGCGCTGACCGCTGGCGGGAAGGAGAGCCGCTGCGGCTGGCTGGAAGACCGGTTCGGCCTGTCGTGGCAGGTGATTCCGTCGATCCTGCCGCGGTTGCTCCAGGATCCCGACCGCGCCAGGGCCGGCCGGGCGATGCAGGCGATGCTCGGCATGGCGAAGCTCGACATCACCGCACTGGAGCGCGCAGCCGACGGGGCTTGATCCTCGACACACGCGGTCCGGACCGTGCAGCGCGTGTCGACATTCCCGGGCGAACGTCGCCTGCCCGCTGACATGGCTCCCCTGCCCTGACGACTCGTGAAGCGCATCAAGTTGGCATTCTGGGGTTTCTGCATTGCCCTGACCGCGCTGTGGCTGGCGGCCGACCCGATCCTCACGACGTCCTGGAAATTCCCCGCCGGCCGCCTGTCGTTCATCAACTACACGGGGATTCTCGCCATGGGCGTCATGGCGCTGGCGATGATCCTCGCGGTCCGGCCCGTCGTCCTTGAAACACGACTCGGGGGGCTCGACAAGACCTACCGGCTGCACCGCTGGCTCGGCATCGCGGGCGCCGTGATGGCAATTGCCCACTGGATCTGGATTGGCCTGCCGCAGTGGCTCGCCACGCTCGGCCTCATGCAGCGGCTGCCGCGCGGCGAGCGCGGCGCTCCGGCTCCGACGGACTTCGCCCTGCTCCGCAGCCTCAGCGGGCCAGCGCGCGGTGTCGGCTCGTGGGGACTGTATTCGGTCGTGGTGCTGGTGGTCCTCGCGCTGGTCTACCGCTTCCCGTATCGCTGGTTCTTCCGCACGCACCGCCTGCTCGCCATCGCGTACCTGCTGCTGGTGTTCCATTCGGTCGTGCTGATGAAATTCATCTACTGGACGACACCGCTCGCGTGGGCATTCACGGCGCTGCTGGCCGGCGGCGGCATCGCGGCGGTGTACATCCTGTTCCGGAAGGTCGGGCAGACACGCCGAGCCGTGGGGGTCATTGATTCCGTCACGCACCATGCCGACGTACGCACCGTCGCGGTGGCCGTTCGGATCAAGGATCGCTGGGGCGGTCACCAGGCGGGCCAGTTCGCCTTCGTCAACTTCGACGATGGCGAGGGACCACACCCGTTCACCATCTCGTCCACCTGGAAGGACGATGGCCTGCTGCTGTTCCTCATCAAGGAGCTTGGCGATTACACGCACGACCTGTCCGCGACGCTGAAGGTCGGCGACCTGGTCACGCTGGAGGGTCCGTACGGCCGCTTCACGTTCGACGGCCGGAAGCCGCGACAGATCTGGATCAGCGCCGGCATCGGCATCACGCCATTCATCTCTCGCATGCAGGAGCTGGCCGACCACCCCGACCGTCGCACGATCGACCTTTTTCATGCGACAGGCGCACGCGACATCGAGCCGGTCGACCGGCTGCGACAGCTTGCACACGCAGCGAAGGTGAAGCTGCACGTGTGGGTGCTCGCCGAAGACGGCCTGCTCACGGGAGAGCGGGTGCGGCGGGAGATACCGGACTGGGATTCGTCCGACGTGTGGTTCTGTGGGCCGGTGCCACTGGGTGTCGAGATGCGAAAGGATTTCCGCGCCGCAGGCCTCGCCTCGAGCGACTTCCACCAGGAGCTGTTCCACCTGCGCTGACGGTGTTCTTCGGCGGCACGAGGACAAGCAGATCCGTCGCTCCGCTGGGGATGACAAGCTTCCCTTGTCATCGCGAGCGCCGCGAGGATCTGCTGCTCGTTAGCGGCGGGAGGCCGTAGTTGCACGCTCCGGCCGTCTCCGTCCTATCTTCACGCGACACTCCTCGAGTCAGGTACCATGCATCGTCGCGACTTTCTCCAGCGGTCCGTCGCCTTCGCCGCCGTTCCGCTTCTGCGCAGCGACGCCCTCGCTGCGCTGGCACGCAGTGCGCGGATTGCGCCCTTGCATGTGAACGCCACCCGGCTCAACGGTTGGCTGACAGGCCTTGATGCCATCGGGCGCACTGCGGGTGGAATCAATCGCGTTGCGTACTCGCCGGCCGACCTCGCCGGCCGCACGTACGCCCTCGACATCCTCCGACAGTCGGGCCTGGCGCCGCGTATCGATGCCATCGGCAATATCCACGGCCGGCTCGACGGTACGGCGGCCGGACGCGCGCCCATCGTCATCGGATCGCACCTTGATTCAGTTACCGACGGCGGCAACTTCGACGGTCCCGTGGGCACCTTTGCCGCGATCGAGGTCGCCCGCTCACTGCACGAGCACGGTATCCCGCTGCGGCACGCCCTCGAGGTGGTCGTGTGGCAAAACGAGGAGGGCGGCACCATCGGCAGCAAGCTCGCCATCGGCGATCTGGCGCCAGCAGACCTCGACAAGACCGCGCGGTCCGGCAAGACCATTCGTGAAGGCATCGCCCTCATCGGCGGCGACGTGAACCGACTCGACTCGGCGGTCTGGAAGCGCGGCGACGTGGCATGCTACATGGAACTGCACATCGAGCAGGGCGGGCTCCTCGACAAGGCCGGCCTGCAGGTTGGCGTCGTGGAGGGCATCGTTGGGCTGCGGTGGATGGAGGTCACGTTCACCGGCGCCGCGAATCACGCGGGCGC
>JBDTYL010000232.1:0-12414 GCA_040005695.1 bacterium
GCGGCGCTCGACGTGTTCTCGTTCACGCTGCTCGTGCCATTCCTCAACGCGCTGTTCGGCGCGGCGTCGCTCCTGCCGCGCGGCTCGGCCAGCTGGGTCACGCGGCTGCAGGACCGCCTCGTCGGCAGCTTCCTCGATACCGGCGACCGCCTCGGGTCCGTGGCGACGATGATGGTGGCGATCGTGGCGATCGTCGCGCTGAAGAACGTCTTCGTCTGGATCGCCGGACAACTCGGCGCGTCGCTGCAGGAGAATGTCACGCGCGACCTGCGCGACGACGTGTTCCGCCACCTGCAGCGGCTGCCGCTCGGCTACTTCCAGCGCACCAAGACCGGGCAGATCATCTCGCGCATCCTGTCCGACACGGAGCAGACGAAGGCCTTGATCACCGAGCTGGTCACGCGCTCGCTGCAGAACGTCGCGCAGATCGTGGGCACCATCATCATCCTCCTCAACTATTCCGTCCGCCTCACCGTCATCGCGCTCGTCATCGCGCCGCTGCTCACGCTCTCGCTGCAGCCGCTGCTGCGCCGGCTGCGCGCCGGCCACCGACGCCTGCGCGGCGACTACGGCGAGATCACGAGCGTGCTGCAGGAGGTCGTGAGCGGCATCCGCCTCGTGAAGTCGTTCCGCGGGGAGCCGTACGAGGACGCCCGCTTCGCCGAGGCGAGCGGACGATTCTCGGCGGGCATGGTGCGCATCACGCGCGTGTCCGCGCTGTCGCAGCCCATGACGGAGCTGATCGGCACGTCCGTGGCGATGCTCATCCTGTGGGTGGGTGCACGCGAGGTGCTGCTTGGCAGCGGCACGATGGACAGCGCCACGCTCATCACCTTCATGATCATGGTGATGCGACTGCTGCCGCCACTGAAGCAGCTCTCGCAGGTGCCCACCACCGCGCAGCAGTCGTTCGCGTCGGCGGAGCGACTGTTCGAGGTGCTCGACCTGCCCACGGAAGCGCAGACGGATCGCGGCACGCGTACCGCGTCGGGCATTCGCGACGCGCTCGTGTTCGATGCGGTGTCGTTCTCGTACGGCGAAGAGATGGTGCTGCGCAACGTCAGCTTCACTGCGCGGCGCGGCGAGGTGATCGCGCTCGTGGGAGCAAGCGGCGCGGGCAAGAGCACGCTCGTGGACCTCATCCCGCGCTTCTACGAGCCCACCGCCGGCGCCATCCGCCTCGACGGCGTGGACACGCGCGAGCTGTCGCTGGCGTCGCTTCGCGGGCTCACCGGCATCGTGAGCCAGGACACGGTGCTGTTCAACGACACCGTGCGCAACAACATCGCGTACGGCGCGGCGGATCGGTTCACCGACGCGCAGGTGGAGGCCGCCGCGCGCGCGGCCAACGCCCACGCGTTCATTGCCGAGCTGCCCCACGGCTACGGTACGGTGCTGGGGGAGCGGGGCACGCGCCTCTCGGGTGGGCAGCGCCAGCGGCTCGCCATCGCGCGCGCCCTCCTCACCGACCCACCCATCCTCATCCTCGACGAGGCGACGTCCGCGCTCGACACCGAGTCGGAACGACTCGTGCAAGAGGCGATCGACCGCCTGCTGGCCGGTCGAACCGTCTTCGTCATCGCTCACCGCCTGTCCACCGTCGTGCACGCAGACCAGATCCTCGTCCTCGATCGCGGCGAGATCATCGAGCGCGGCACGCATGCCGAGCTGCTCACGGGCCACGGCGCGTACCATCGCCTGCACGCGGCGCAGGTCCGGCGCAGCGAGGGCGACGCCGCGTGACCGCATTACACTTCGTCGTCACCCGCGGGCTGCTTGTGCCGGTGCGCCGCGCCGGCGCGCGCCGGCTGCCCGTCGTACGAACTTCCTGACGCCATGCGTACTCTCTTCTACCACACCTCGCCGCACTGGAGCGGATCGTCGCGCGCCTTCGCGGTGGTGGCGCAGGGGCTCGCGGCACTCGGGGAGCCGGTCACCATGGTCTGCCGCGCCGGCTCGCGCGCAGAGCAGGGCTTCGCGCACGAGGGCGTGGACGTCGTGGCGGTGCCGCCGTCGACCACCGTGGCACGCGACGCCTGGCGACTGCGCACCATCCTGAAGGAGAAGTTCATCGAGGTCGTGTTCCTGCACACGGAGCGGGAGCAACTCGTCGCCAGCTCCGCGATGCGCCTTGCCGAGCGCGGCGGCGTGGTGCGCCGCATCCCGGCGGGTGGCAACCCGATGGGGGGACGCTCCGGCCGCTTCGCGGCGCGCATCGCATCCTCGCGCATGCTCTTTTCCACCGCCTCCGATCGTGAACGATCCGGCCTCGGCGACCGCGCGATGCTCGCGCCGCTCGGCGTGGACCCGGCCAGGGTGCAGAACGTGCGCGCCGAGGCGCGCGCGATGCTTGGCATTTCCGATGCGACGCGGCTGGTGGTGTGCGTCACCGACAGCCGCGCGAGCACACGCGTCACCACGGCCATGCGCACACTCGCCCTGCTGGCGGAACGGCATCCAGACCTGCGCATGGCCTTCGTGGGCAGCACGGCCGACCTCGACGACACGCGCATGCACTCGGCCGCGCTCGGCGTCACGTCGCTCGTGCGTTTTCTCGGTGAGCGGACCGACATGCCGCGCGTGCTCGCCGCGGCGGACGTGGGGTGGGTGGCTGCCGAGGGCGACGACGCCGCCTTTGCGTGTCTCGACTTCATGGCGGCGCGTGTACCGGTGGTGGCGGAACGCTCGTCGCTGGTGTCGCAGTACGTCCCGGACGGCATCGCGGGCGTGCTGCTGCCGCCCGCCGACCCGAGCGACACCGCGTCGGCCGTGGCGCGCTTCCTCGCGGACGCGGACACGCGCGCGGCGATGGGCAACGCGGGCTACACGCGCGCCCAGCGCGACTTCCGCGAGCAGGCCATGATCGACGGATTCATCGCGGCAGCGGGCGCGGCCGGCGACCGGACCGCCTGGGCGGCGCGGTGACGGCGCCGATCACCTTCTCGCACCGCGCGGAATACTACGGGTTGCGGGCGGCAGCGGCCGCGCTGCGCCGGCTGAGCTTTCGGCGAGCGGGTGACGTGGGCGAATGGATCGGGCATCTCATCTACTCCGTCTTCCGCATCCGGCGGGACGTGGTGGAGCGGCAACTGCGCGCGGCGTTCCCCGGGCTCGACGAGCCGGAAATTCGCCGCATCGCGCGTGAGTCGTACGGCAACCTCGGTCGCACCACCATCGAGACCGCCGTGCTACCCGCCTGCTCCCCCGAGCAGATCGTCGGGATGTTCGACGTGGTCGACAACTGGGCAATCGTCCCCGAAGCCGTCGCCCGCGGCAAGGGTGTCCTCATCGTCGCCGGCCACCTCGGCAACTGGGAGCTCGGTGGCTCGTACATCGCTGCGCGCGGGGTGCGCGTGGAGGCCGTGGCGCGACGGATGCAGAATCCACTCTTCGACCAGTTCCTCACGGACACGCGCGAGCAGGTCGGCGTGCATGTCATTCACGATGCGGACGCCGTGCGTCGCGTGCCGCGCGTGATTCGCGGGGCAGGGGTCGTCGGGTTCCTTTTCGATCAGGGCGCGGTCGGGCTCGCCTCCACGTGGGTGCCGTTCTTCGGCCGCTATGCAAAGACGCCACGAGGTCCAGCGGTGTTCGCCCTGCGGCTCGACGCACCGATCGTGTTCACCTGCGCGGTACGCGGACCCAACGGACGCTTCTCGATGATGTTCGAGGAGATCCCCGTGCAGCGCACCGGTAACCTGGAGGCGGACGTCGACGCGATTGTCGGGGCCTACTCCAACACGCTCGAGCGCTGGGTGCGGAAGTACCCGGAGCAGTATTTCTGGCAGCATCGCCGCTGGAAGCACCAACGGCCCGGAACGCCCCCCGAGCTTGGAGATCCGTCATGAACGAACGCGCCTCGCGCGCCCTTCGCGGCGATGCCCGTGCCTGGTTCGGCGTCAGTGTCGTCGTGCTGCTCGTCGTGCTGGCCGTGCTCGCGCCGCTGGTCTCCCGTCACGATCCCCTGCGCATCGACCTCGTCAACCAGTTGCAGGGTCCGTCCACCACGCACTGGCTCGGCACGGACATCCAGGGGCGCGACGTCTGGGCACGGCTGGTGTATGGCGCGCGGGTGTCGCTCACCGCGGGCATCGTGTCGCAGTCCATTGCCCTGCTCATCGGGCTCACGATGGGGTTGATCGCCGGCTATTACGGCGGCTGGATCGACGAGATCGTGATGCGGCTCGCCGATGTGACGCTCGCGTTTCCCACGCTGCTGCTGCTCATCGCCATGGCGGCGGCGCTCCAGCCGTCGCTCGGCGTCGTCTTCCTCACCATCGGCGTGGTGGGGTGGGCCGGCATGGCGCGGCTCGTGCGCGGCCAGGTGCTCGTCGTCCGCCAGCTCGAGTTCGTGCAGGCCTCGAAGGCCCTCGGCGCTCGGGACACGCGCGTCGTCCTGCTGCACGTGCTGCCGAGCGTGGTGGCGCCCGTGCTGATCGCCGTCACGCTCGGCGTGGCCGCCGCCATCATGGCGGAGTCCGCGCTGTCGTTCCTCGGGCTGGGCGTGCAGCCGCCGACCCCCAGCTGGGGCTCCATGATTGCCGACGGCCGCGACCTCAACCAGCTGCGCAATGCGCCGTGGACGTCGGTGGCGCCGGGCTTCGCCATCGGCGCCGCCGTGCTGGGCTTCAACCTCCTCGGCGACGCGCTGCGCGATGCCCTCGACCCGCGCCACGCCTCGAAGAGCGGCGTCATCGACGCCCCGCCGTCCGCCCGCACGTAGCCCTCTCTCCCTGCTGTCCTCTCGCCCGCTCGCCCTCTCGCCCTCTCAATGCCTCTGGACCCCGCCTGCCTGCGGCGCGACGAATTCCGCTGGATGGACGACGGCGACACCGTCTACATGAACGCCGCCAGCACCGGGCCGTCCCCGCGCCGCTCCGTCGACGCGCAGGTCGACTTCACGCGCCGCCGTGCGACGCCGCACCTCGTGGAGTTCGATGACCAGTTCGGCGCACTGTCGCGCTGTCGCACGCTGATCGCTGCCCTCATCGGCGCAGGGACAGGCGAGATCGCGCTCGCGCCCAACACCGGCGCGGGAATCAATCTCGCCGCGTGGGGCCTGCCACTCGGCGCCGGCGACGTGGTCGTGGTGCCCGACGGCGAGTTTCCCGCCAACATGTACCCGTGGCTCGCCGCGGGGCGTGCGCGGGGATACGACGTCCACGTGGTGCCCCTGTGCGATGGAGTGCTTGATCATGACAGGCTGATCGCCGCGCTCGACCTGCCGGGCGCGCGCGTGCTCGCCGTGTCGTGGGTAGGCTTCTCGTCCGGCGTGCGCGCGGACCTCGACCGCCTCGGCGCGGCGTGTCGCGCGCGGGGCATTACCCTCGTGGTGGACGGGATCCAGGGACTCGGGCCCCTCACGATCGACGTGACGCAGACCCACGTGGACCTGCTCGCCTGCGGCGGCCAGAAATGGCTGCTCTCGCCGTGGGGCACCGGCTTCACCTACGTACGTCGCGACATCCTCGAGTCGCTCACGGTGCAGCCCGTGAGCTGGATGGGTGTGCGCGACTCCGACGACTTTTCGCGCCTCGCCGAATACGACCTCACGTGGCGCGATGATGCGCGTCGCTTCGAGCAGGTCACGCTCGCGTACCAGGACTTCGCGGGCATGGCGGCGAGCCTGTCGCTCATCACCGAACTGGGCGCGGCGAATGTGTCATCGCACATCCATGCGTGCGCGCATCGGCTGCTCGATGGCGCGCGCGTGCGCGGCCTTCAGCTCGCGACGCCGCACGACTTTCATGGCGGCATCGCCTCCGTGCGGCCCCGCGACGCCGCCGCCACGAGCGCGCACCTCAAGGGAGAGGGCGTCATTCATTCCCTTCGCGAAGGCACCATCCGGCTCGCGCCGCATGCCTACAGCACTGCGAGCGACATCGACCGGACGCTCGCCGCGCTGGACTAGGCTGACGCCGGATCGACCACGCGCACCAGCGCGTAGTCGCGCTTGCCCTTGCCCACGACAATGTGCCCGCCGCGCAGCAGCGTCTCGCTCACGGGCAGGTACCGCTCCGTGGCCGCCACGCGTCGCCGGTTGATCGACACGCTGCCCTGCTCGATCAGCTTCTTCGCTGCGCCATTCGACGCCGCGCTGGCCGACGCGGTGAGGAGCTTCATCACGTCGAGCCGGCTGGCGTCGTCGTCGGCCGTGAGCATCGCGAGCGGCGCCTCCACGAACCGCGACTCCGTGCGCAGGACGGCGAACGCGTCGTCCGTGAGCTCGCGCGGATCGAGCGACCCGAAGTAGAGCGTGGACACCTGCTCCGCCGCCTGGAGCGCGGACTCGCCGTGCACGCGGCGGGTGACGTCGCGCGCGAGGGCACGCTGCGCGACGCGCTGCTCGGGCGCGGAGACGGCGGCGGCATCCAGCGCCTCGATCTCTCCACGCTCGAGCAGCGTGAAGAACCGCAGGTACCGCCCCACGTCGCGGTCCTCGGTTCCCAGCCAGAACTGGTAGAACGCGTACGGCGACGTGCGCTCGGCGTCGAGCCACACCGCGCCCGCTTCCGTCTTGCCGAACTTCGCGCCCGTGGCGCTCGTCACGAGCGGTACCGTGAGTCCATTGGCATCAGCGGAGTCCGCGCGCCGGATCAGCTCGATGCCGGCCGTGATGTTGCCCCACTGGTCACTGCCGCCGAGTTGCAGGGTGACGCCGTCGCGGCGCCGCAGCTCGAGGAAGTCGTGCGCCTGCAGCAGCATGTACGCAAACTCGGTGAACGAGATGCCGGCATCCATGCGCGAGCGCACGGAGTCCTTCTGCAGCATGTAGTTCACCGTGAAGTGCTTGCCCGTCTCACGCAGGAAGTCCACCATCCGCAGCGGTGCGAGCCACTCCGCGTTGTCGCGCATCCGCGCCGCGTGCGGACCGCTGAAGTCGAGGAATCGCTCGAGCTGTGCGCGGATGCCCGCCGAGTTCTCCGCGACCTGCTCGGGCGACAGCAGCTGTCGCTCGACCGTCTTGCCACTCGGGTCGCCAATCATGCCCGTGCCGCCGCCCACGAGCGCCACCGGCCGGTGGCCATGCCGTTGCAGGTGCACGAGGAGCATGATCACGAGGAGATTGCCGACATGCAGGCTGCTGCTCGTGGGATCGAATCCGATGTACGCGGACACCGGACCCGCGCTCAGCGCGCCGCGGACCCCTTCGGTGTATTGATGGACCAGTCCTCTCCACTCGAGCTCGTCGAGCACGCCTCTCGTCTGCATGGCACAAAAATAGACGGAGGGGAGGGCGAGTGTCAGTACGCGCGTTGGTGTGCGCCACTGCCGCGAGTTAACCTTCCCGAGCCCGGCCCGGTGCGGCATCCGTCACCTGGTCCCACGACCTCTTTCGCCAATCGATGGACTTCCCGTTCTCGAAGAATTTTCGCCGTCGGCACCCGAAGTTCTCGCGCGGCCTCGGCGTGCTCATCGCTTTCGGCGCGGCGTTTGTCGTCGGCCTCGCCTACTCCAGCTGGGCACTGGTCTGTCGCGCGGGTGCCTGCCCCTCCGTGGACGTGCTGGACGAGTATCAACCTCGGCAGACCTCGAAGCTGTTCGCGGCGGACGGCAGGTTCATCGCCGAGCTGGGCCTCGAGAAGCGCACGCTGCTGAAGATCGAGCAGATCCCGCCGCTGGTGCGGAACGCCTTCATCCTCACCGAGGACAAGCGCTTCTACAGCCACAAGGGCGTGGACTTCATGCGCATTCCCGGCGCCATGTACAACGACCTCCGGAAGCGGAGCTTCGCCGAGGGATTCTCGACCATCACCATGCAGCTCGCGCGCAACATCTTCCCCGAGCGCCTGTCGCGCGAGAAGTCGCTGGTGCGCAAGCTGAAGGAAGCCAAGGTGGCACGGGCCATCGAGGCGCGGTACGGCAAGGACAAGATCCTCGAGCTCTACCTGAACCAGATCGCGCTCGGCAACGGATCCTTCGGCATCGAGACCGCCGCGCAACGGTACTTCGGCAAGTCCGCCAAGGACGTGAACCTCGCCGAGGCGGCGATGCTGGCCGGCCTGCCGAAGGCGCCGGAGCGGTACAATCCGCGCCGCTTTCCGGAGCGCGCCATCCAGCGCCGGAACACCGTGCTCGAGCTGATGCGGTCCGAGGGCGGCATCAGCGATGCCGACGCGAGCCTCGCGAGCGCCTATCCCCTCCAGCTCGCGCGGCGGCAGGAAGCCGGCGATGTAGCGCCCTACTTCGTCGAGCTCGTGCGCCAGCAGCTCGAGACCCAGTTCGGCCAGCGGCTGTACGAGCAGGGGCTCAAGGTCTACACCACCCTCGACGTCGACCTGCAGTCTGCTGCCGAGCGTGCGCTCGAGAACCAGCTGAAGAAGATCGAGACGGGCGCGTACGGCAACTACAACCATCCGTCGTTCGAGTCGTACCTCTCGCACGCGGCGGACCGCGCCGGCGAGGCCGCCGCCGCCAACTCGCCGTATCTCCAGGGCGCGTTCATCGCGATGGATCCGCGCACCGGTGCCATCCGCGCGCTGGTGGGCGGGCGCGACTTCGACGATTCCAAGTTCAATCGTGCCACGCAGGCGCTCCGACAGCCGGGCTCCACCTTCAAGCCGATCGTCTACGCCGATGCCGTGCAGAACGGCCGGCCGCCGTCGTACATCGTGGATGACTCGCCGGTGAGCGTCCCGCAGGGCAACGGATCGGCCTGGACGCCCCAGAACTACGAGGGCACGTTCGAGGGGCCGATGCCCATGCGCCGCGGCTTCTACCAGTCGCGCAACATCATCGCGATCAAGGTCGGCCTCGAGCTGGGCACGCAGAGCGTCATCGACATGGCGCGGAAGTTCGGCATCACCACGCCGATTCCCCCATATCCCTCCATCTTCATCGGCGCGGCCGACGTCTATCCCATCGAGATGGTCGCCGCGTACAGCGCGTTCGCCACGCTGGGCACTCGCGCGTCGCCCACGCCCATCGTGCGCGTCGAGAATTCCAAGGGCGACGTGCTGTGGGAGCCCGTGGCCAATCGCGCGCCCGTGATGTCGCCGGAAGAAGCGTGGCTCATGGTGAGCATGATGAAGGACGTCGTACGCAAGGGCACGGCGGCGGGTTCGGTGGGCAGCCAGTTCAGCTATCCGGCGGGCGGCAAGACCGGCACCACCAACGACGGTGCCGACGTCTGGTTCATCGGCTACACGTCGGACCTCGTCGCCGGTGTGTGGATGGGCCTGGACCGGCCCGCAAAGATCAAGGGCAACGCGCAGGGCGGCCAGCTCGCTGCTCCGGCGTGGACGGCGTTCATGAAGGAGGTCTATCGCCGCAAGCCCGCGCCGCAGGACTGGCCGCGCCCGGACGGCATCGTGATACGCGACATCGATCCCGCCACGGGCATGCTCGCCGGACCCGGGTGCGCCGGTCGCGTGACGGAGTACTTCATTGCCGGCACCGATCCCATGCAGACCTGCGTGCCCACGGGCTACGGAACGCCATACGACACGCTCGGGGGTTCGCGCATCGACACGGCGTTCGGATTCCCGCCCATCGGCGCTCCGCCGCCGCGCCGCCCGCCGTCCACCTCTCCGTACCCGGACACGACCCGACCCCGCCTGCCCGATTCGACGGTCTTCTCGCGCCCCACTCGCGCGACACCTGGCGCCATGGTCATACCGGGTGCCGCGCCGGTGCCGCGTCCGTCGCGCGCGAACCGCGACTCGATGCGCTTCCCCATGGACACGTTCCGGACGCGTCGCGACACCACGCGTGCGCCGCGCGATTCTGCCAACCCGTTCCGCATCCCGCAGCGCTGATGGCCTGGCTGCCCACCGACTGCCACGCTCACTCGACGCACTCCGACGGCTCGATGAGCGTGGCCGACGTGGTCGCGCGTGGAGCGGCACTCGGCGTTCGGGTGAGCGTCACCGACCACATCTCGCGCGCTGCACCCACGAGCGTGGACTCCGTGGCCGCCGTTGCGTCCTATCTCGACGACCTCGAGCAGTACGACGTCCTGCGCGGAGGCGAGTTCTGCTGGCATGATGCGCTGTGGCGCGAGTTGCCGTCCGACCTCGTGCGCCGGTTCACGCACCGCGTGGGTTCCCTGCATTCCATCCGGCTGCGCGACGGGACCTACTTTCGCGCGTTCTCGCCGCAGCTCCCGCCGGGCCTGTCCCCGTCCGCGTACATGGACGCACACGTCACGTCGCTCGAGGCTCTCGCCGGCGAGATGGCCGTGGACGTGCTCGCCCATCCCACGCTCGTCCCGCCGGTGCTGCGCATGCTCGACCCGCTCGAACTCTGGAGCGAGGCGCTGGAGACGCGCGCCGTCGCCGCGCTGCTGGCAGGAGGTCAGGCATTCGAGATCTCCGCACGGTATCCGCCACACGAACGACTCGTCGCACGCGCGGCGGCTGCGGGCGTACGACTGTCACTCGGCTCGGACGGTCATCACGGCGAGCAGGTCGCGAACATCGTTGCACCCCTCGCGCTCGCGCGAACGGTCGGTGTCGCGGACGAGGATCTCTACGACCCCGCACGCCACGGATCCCGCACCGGCGCGTTCGCCACGTGACACGCTATCATGCGCGGTGGGTGCTGCCAGTCACGAGCGCCCCCATCCGCGACGGCACGGTGGTGGTCCGCGACGGCCGGCTCACCTGGGTGGGCACACGAGCCGACGCGCCGGATGACGCAGCCGACGTCGACCTCGGCGACGTGATGCTCATGCCGGGGCTCGTCAACGCGCACTGCCACCTCGAGCTCACCGCGATGCGCGGCTTTCTCGATGGCCTTGGCTTTCGCGACTGGATTCTGCGGCTCACCGCCGCCAGACGCGCGGTGCTCACGCCCGCCATGCTCCTCGATGCGGCGCGACTCGGCGTGGACGAAGGGCTGCGACATGGCGTCACCACCTTCGCGGACACGGGCGACACCGGCGCGGGGTTTGACGCGATGCTCGAGCGTGGCGTACGCGGCATCTGCTACCGCGAGGTGTTTGGTCCCGATCCCGTGCAGTGTGACGACGCCATCGCGGGGCTCGAGGGGCGTATCGACGAGATGCAGCAACGCGCGACGCCGCTCGTCGCCGTCGGTGTATCGCCGCACGCACCCTACACGGTGAGCGACGCGCTCTTCCGCGCGACCGCATCGCTCGCTCGCACGCGTGGCCTTCCGCTCGCGGTGCACATCGCCGAGTCGGAGCTGGAGAGCGCGCTGGTGGAGCACGCGCGTGGCGGTTTTGCCGATGGCCTTCGCGCGCGCGACATCGAGGTGGTCCGGCGCGCGCGCAGCCCCATCGCGCTGCTGGAAGCGCTCGGTGTCCTCGATGCGCGGGCGCTGCTCATCCATTGTGTTCGCGCAAACGATGCGGACGTCGAAGCCATTGCCCGCCACGGCGCGGCCGTCGCGCACTGCCCGGCATCCAACGCAAAGCTGGGTCATGGGATCGCCCCGCTCGCCGCCTTCATGGCCGCGGCGATCCGCGTGGGGATCGGCACCGACTCCGTCGCCAGCAATGATCGCATGGATCTGCTCGACGAGGCGAGACTCGCGTCCCTGTTCGCCACCGCCCGCGAACATCGGCACGATACCCTGTCCGCAGCCGGTGCCCTCGAGCTCGCAACGCTGGGTGGTGCGGGCGCGCTCGGTCTCGCCGACCGCGTGGGATCGCTCGACGTCGGAAAGGACGCCGACCTGGCCGCCTTTCCCCTGCCACCGCATCGCATGCCGATCCATGATCCCGTGGCGGCGGCGGTGTTCGCCCATGCGGGCCAGCCGGCGACCTTCGTCGCCGTGCGCGGGCGGGTCCTGGTGGCGGAGGGGCAACTGGTGCACGCAGATGCCGACCTCGCCCTTCGCGTCCAGGCCGTGGCTGACCTGCTCCAGGGCTGGCTGGCGGTGTAAGCGGTCTCTTGTTGTCGCCCTGCACGAGCCCTAGCTTGCGGGTGTAAAGTGCGCCGGGGGGACGATTGATCGTCGGATGTCTGGCACTGAATGCGTCGTTCGAGCCGCTGACCATGGTTCCCATGCGTCGGGCGCTCCGGCTCGTCATTGATGGAAAGGCGGAGATCGTGGAGGCCGAGACGGATCGAGTGGTCCGGTCCGAGCGGCTGACCATGCCGCGGCCGGCGGTCATCCGGCTCACGAAGTTCATCCATGTGCCGCGCCGGTTCCGCCGCCAGGTGACGAACACCTTCCTGTTCGCGCGCGACCACTACCGCTGCCAGTACTGTGGTCGCGCGGCGGCCGAGCTGCGTCCGCGCGAGGCGCTCACCCGCGATCACGTCATCCCCATCTCCCGCGGCGGCCGCAACGACTGGGGCAACGTCGTCACCGCGTGCTCGCCCTGCAATACGCGGAAAGGCAATCGGCTGCCGGCCGAAATCGGCATGCATCCGCTCACGCATCCCGTCGAGCCGCACTTCGTGCATCTCTCGTGGGCCATCCGCCGCCTCACGCAGACGCAGG
>JBDTYL010000233.1:0-5083 GCA_040005695.1 bacterium
GACATGAAGACACGTCGCCTGGCGAACCGCAACACGGTGTATCGCATCGGCTCGATCACCAAGCCGTTCACCGCGGTGATGTTGATGCAGCTGATCGCGGCCGGTCGGATTCAGCTGTCCGATCCCGTCGAGCGATACCTGCCGGAAGTCACTCGAACATCGGCTACGCGATCCTCGGCGCCGCGCTCGCCAGGTCGCTGCTCGATGAGGCGCTCGGCGGCCTCGTGGCAACCGACCGCTTTCTGGACACCGGGTATGGATTGGGTTTCATGGCGCACAGTCGCGACGGCTATGCCTACCTCGGGCATGGCGGGAGCGTCGCCGGATATCATGCGGCCATGTACTACGACCGCGGACTGAAACTGGGCGTGGTCGTCTTTCGGAACGTCGGCGGCGGCAAGCAGGATCCTGATCGCCTTGCGGTGGACATCCTGTCCAGGCTCGCCGCGAAGAAGAGTGCGGAGATCCAGGCAGACATCGACATGCGATTCAAGGCGCAAGTCGCGTCGCCGGGAAGTGAGGCCGCCGTTCGCAGGCTCATCGACGAATTGCGCATCGGGAAGCCCGACTACGAACGCCTGAGCGCAGGTGAGGCCATGGAGCCGCGGCGGCAACTCCCGCAGCACGAGGCTACCATCGCGAAGCTCGGCGCATTTCAGTCGCTGACCTTCAAGCGAGTGGGCCCGGCAGGCCCGAATATCTACCTGACGACGTTCGAGAAGGGCTCGTTGGAATGGCGGGTCTGGATGAACCAGGACGGCAGCATGGACATCTTCCGCTATCGGGAGGTGGCGCCACCGAAGTAGAAGCTCGCGGCCCTGCCTTCGGGCTTCGTCCGCGAAGGCGACAGCGTCCCGCGACGCTACCCAACCAGGCGAGCCACGAGAAGGCAGGCCGGGTCCCCGCGCAGCATGCACGTGGGCTGCTGGATGTCGAGCCGCTCGCCGAAGTGCGACGCAAGTCCGTGCATGATCCCGCGGGCCACGGAACAGAGCCGCCGCGGCGAGACGTAGTCCACCACCACCGCGTCCGGCGAGGCGCGCGTCGCTGTCAGGTACGGCGGCGCGGCCTCGGGATCCTGCCGTCGCACCACGCGGTGGATGCGCTCCTCGGTGTGCTCGATCACGTCGAGCGTGCGCCACTCCGGCCTGAGCACCGGCGCGTAGATGCGGAGGAGGGCCGGCGCGAGAAACTCGCCGAACTGCTCGAGCAGCGCCTGGACGTCCCCACCCGACGCGGCCGCGGCTGCCTGCACCAGCGCCATCACGTCGGCGTCGTCGTAGGCGCGCTCGATGGCGGGGACGTCGGCCATCTCGACGCCCGCATCAGCGCGCAACCGGTTCCACACCTCGCGGCCGTGATTGCTGACCACGAACTGGCGCAACTGGTTCACGATGATTCCGTGCATGGGCGAAAAAATAAGCACGTTGGGCGCTCGCGCGATAGAGTCGCCGAGCGAGCGCCATCGGAGCGGTGCCACTTCGATCTGCGCTGTCCGACAGATGCTCCAGCGCAGACCGTGGTGACCTAGTGGACCGGCGGTGCGAGGTTTCCACAGGCGACGATCGTGCCCATGTTGGTCGGCGACGCGTGGACGTTGACGTAGTAATCGTTCATGTACGGAAGCGCGACTGAGAGAGAGGCATTCTCGCTCGCGTTGCCATCGCCATTGACCACGAGAGGCTTGTACGCCCCCGCATTGCCCACGACCGGTCCGTTGCTGCCACAGCGGCCCATGTGGACGTGCCAGGGATGCTGGCCACCGGGCGTCGCATTCGAGATCGAGACCATGACCTTCGAATCGTTGCCGTCGCGCATCCAGCTGGCGGTGCCATGCAGCTGCACGGCGCCTGCGAGTGTCGATGGTGTCGCCAGCGTGGCGGTCCAGGCGTTCCGCATGTCGCTAGCGGTGTTGATCTCGGTGCCGCTTCCCTTGTTGAGCATGCCGCAGCCGGCAACCGATGCCCCAAGCGTGATGATCGCCAGCGTAAGTGTCGTGCGCATTGCATTCCTCCATGAAGGTGTGCCGGTCTCTACCATATTTTTGGCAATTCCCGGACCATGCACCGCCAGACCGTCGATCGGGGTGAAACATTCGAGCCGGCATCACGAGGACACTGGCGAGAACGCACGTTTCACGACCGCGTTCATCTCGATGGCATTCGTCGCCGCATAGTTCCACTTGTTGTTGTTGAAGGTGAGATGCACGCGCCGCGATTCGTCGATCGTCCGGGCGAGCGTGCCCAACCACCCATCGAGCTGCCCCTCCGAATAGAGATACCGGAATCGCTCGGCCACATCCTCATGGCGATCTTCCCATGTGGCGCTGCGCCGTCCGTGGAAGCGGATGATCGCAAGATCCGGATTCGTCACGCGCATCGTGGCAGGCACGCTGCTCTCCCAACCTTCCGGCGCATCGACGCACACATAAGTGAAACGCTGCTCACGCAACGCGTCGAACAGGCGGGACGCCGCGCCGTCGGCGAGCCAATCACGGTGACGCACTTCCACCGATGCGGGGCAGTCGCCGAGTCGCTCCCGCATCCGGGCGAATGACGCGAGGTTTTCCGGCGAAGGCGTGAACCACTTTGGGAACTGGAGCATGACCGCGCCGAGTTTCCCGGCTGCTCGCAGCGGCGCGAGCGCGGAGAGAAAGCGTTGCCATGCCTCGTCGATCGCCGCGGAGGAGAAATGGTGCGCGTACACGTTGCGCACCGATCGCAGGCGCGGCGGCAGGTCTTCCTTCAGCCACGTCGGAAGGCGCGCCGGATCGGTGGGGTGCCCCGTCATCAGCGCGTGTGCCTTGATGTTGAAGACGAAGTGCCCAGGCGTACGCTCCACCCAGCGGCGCGACGTCTCCTCCGACGGCAAAGCGTAGTACGTCGCGTCCACCTCCACCATCGGCAGCTGCTCCGCGTAATACCGCAAGCGGCTCTCGGCCGACGTGGCATGCGATGGATAGAAGACGCCGGACGCGAGAATGGACGGATCCGTCCATCCGGCGACACCAGCCAGCACGGTGGTGCCGTTGATCATGAGACCTTCGGGCCACCGATCCGGAACGAGACGCTCGCGCCGCAGTGCCTCGCGCCATCCCGGGTCGTGTGTCTCGTCCCACGGCTCGTGCCCAGGAGGCGTCGGCGTCGGGGCGATCGCCTCGCGCGCCTCGAGATCGTCCGGCAGCGGCGTTGGCGCGGCAAGTGTCTGCTCGATCATGCGCGTCACGCGTGCCGGTGCCTCCCGCGCGAGTGACTCGATGATCCGCGCCTCCGGAAGGTTCTTCCAGTAGTGCCGTGGCATCTCGGCGCGCATGGCGTCGCGATTGAGCCGCGCGGGATTGAAGATGCCCGCGTAGTAGGTGCGCCAGAGATCCTCGAGCGAGTCATCCGTTGCCGGCGCCTCGTGCTTCTCGATGCCCGGTGAAATGGTCAACGTGGCGAGATCCCATCGCGCACAGCCGTCGGGCGTCAGGATCGCCCACCGCATGGAGGGGAAGCGGTCGACGAAGAACGGCGCCGTGCGCTCGACGACGCACGCTGCCGGTTCGAACCAGGCGATGAACTCCTCGCCGTCCGGCGACTGTACCGCCCTGAACCTCACGAAGGCCTTCATCTTGTGGGACGCACGCCGCACGGCGCGATGCAGGCGCACGAGCCGGTGCATCAACGGATCCGATGCGATCTCGAGGAGGTGCGGCTCGCCGTGCGTGAGGCGCCAGAGCAGCTCGTAGAGCAGGGTCCACCGCAGCTCGTCGCGATGACACGCGACGCTGCCCGCGAGCGCGACGAACCGACGCGGAACGGTCGCGCCGGCCGGCGCTGTCTCGCTCGGCGCAATGTCTTCGCCGAAGAGATGTGTCGCCGAGCCATCGTCGCGCCAGGCGAGTTGCGACGGAGGCATGTTGATCGACAGGGCGGTGCGCGCAATGGCCCGCCACTGCGCGAGCGTGCGAGCCACGCTCCCGTCGGGAGTCGAGATCACAGCTCACCGGTGTTGACGGAGCGGAGCGTCGTCGACCACAGGTCGAGCTGCGCCGTCGCGCGAAGCCGCTGCGGTAACGTGGCTGATTCCGCGCCGAGTCGCGTCGGGGTGTAGTCGGCGGTCTCGATGAACGGCATGGCTCGCGTCAACGCGACGTGCAGGCGGGCCAGGTCGTCGAGGCGAAGCCGATGCCATCGTCGCGCCGCGATCATGCGCTTCACGCTGCGCACGCCGACGCCCGGAATGCGAAGGAGCATTTCCTGTGGCGCCGTGTTCACGTTCACGGGAAACAGCGCCCGGTTCCTGAGGGCCCATGAGAGCTTCGGATCGCAGTCGAGATCCAGGTCCGGGGTGGCGGGCGTCGTGAGCTCGTGGACCTGAAAGCCGTAAAAGCGCATGAGCCAGTCCGCCTGGTAGAGGCGGTGCTCCCGCAGGAGTGGCGGCGCCGACGGCGGCAGGAGTGATGACGCGTCCGGGATGGGGCTGAAGGCGGAGAAATAGACGCGCTTGATGGACTGCTCGGCGTACAGCGATGCGGACGCCCGAAGCAGGTCGGCGTCGGTCGCCGATGTCGCACCGACGATCATCTGCGTGGCCTGCCCAGCAGGTGCGAAGCTGAGCGGCTGCCGAGTGAGGCTTCGTTGCGCGACGTGTGCGCGGTCCTCCTTCGCCTCCGCGATGCCATCGCGGACGACACCCATGGCTCGCGTGATCTGCACGAGCTGCTTTTCCGGCGCGAGCCGATCGAGGTCCTGCTGCCGAGGCAGCTCGACGTTGATGCTCAGTCGATCCGCCCACTTCCCCGCCTCGCGGATGAGCTCCGGCGCGGCGTTGGGGATGGTCTTGAGGTGGATGTAGCCGGCGAACCTGTGCTCGGTGCGGAGCGACTTCGCGACGGACACGAGCTGCTCCATGGTGTAATCCGCATCGCGTATGATGCCGGAGCTCAGGAACAGCCCTTCTATGTAGTTGCGGCGGTAGAAGTCGAGGGTGAGCTGGACGACTTCGGCCGGCGTGAAGCGCGCGCGCTGCACGCCGCTGGACCGCCGGTTGATGCAGTAGGCGCAGTCGTAGATGCAGTAGTTGGTGAGGAGGATCTTGA
>JBDTYL010000234.1:0-11158 GCA_040005695.1 bacterium
GGTTCCGGTCCACACCGCGCCCGAGGTAGGCAGACGCCCACCCGTCGAGCATGAGCACCTGGCCGCGCCGGGGAATCCACACGCGACCCAGCCACCAGTCGTACTTGAGGGCCGTCGTCTGTACGTCGCGTTCACGACCCACGGCGACGATTCCCTCGCCCTCCCAGCCGAGCGGCACGTCGAGGAAACCGCGGCCCGGCACGATCCAGCTGGCCGTGTCGAACTGCGCGGTGCGTCGCTGCAGTCCCACGTCAACGCCCAGGAAGCTGCGCAGGTGCGGCATGCCAGGCGTCGCCAGCTGCCGCGTGGTCGGCGACAGGCTGGCGGCACTGTCGAACTCCACGCCCGCCAGCACGAGTGTCGCGCCCCGCTCGCTCGCCGACACGCGCCGGCCCACCATCGTCATTGCGCTGATCGTGTGCAGCGGCTTGTCGGCGACGACCGTGTCGCCGAAGGAGATGCGCGCGACGTTCGCCTCGACCTTCCACGTGTCGAATACGCTGAACTCGTGCAACCGCGCGCCCGCGCGAAACGTGTGGCCGGCAGCGAGCTTGGCCACGCGCAGGTTGGCCGCGACGTTCGACCCCAGCACGAAGGGATCCGTGAGCGAGATCGCGGCCCCACTGCCGCGCAGCGTCATCTCCCGCGTGAGCGCCACGGTCCGTCCCGTGCCGAGGAAATTGCGATCCTCCACGCCGACAGACAGCTGGTTCGACGACCGCAGCCGCGCGGTGGGCCGGAGGGTCCACGTGTCGCGCGTCTGCAGCGTGAGTCCCACGCCGTCCATCGCGTCGCACCGGCGCGCGATGATGACGGCATCCGCGAACAGGCGCTGCGCGCGCAGCCGCCGCATCGTCTCGCCCACGCGCAGCGTGTCCACCGTGTCGCCCGCCGCGAACAGCAGCTGCCGCCGAAGCACGGCTTCGCGCGACACCGGGTGCAGGAACGCCAGCCATCCGGCGCCGTCGGGCAGCGACGGGGCATCGCTCTGGATGTCGAGCGAGGTGATGCGCGCGCCGCTGAGCGTGGCGAGCGATGACCGCGATTCCACGACCGCGCAATCACCGGCGCGCGCCACGGGCGGAAGCACGCACTCGGCCAGGACGGCGGCCGCGAGGAGGCGAATGACGGAATGCAGCGCGGTCGGCGGTGTGGCCGTCATGACGGCGGTGGCGAATCGGGGTGGCACCTCCGCGGGGCCGCCGGACTACACGCAGAAGATTCGCCCATCACCCGGTCGGAAACAAGGTGCCGGGCTCGGCGTCAGCGATCGAGCAGGGCGATCTCTCGCGTCGCCGTCACCGGGGACGACGCGCCCACCGTGAGGGTGAGCGCGAGGCGATAGCGCCCCGTGTCGAGGTTCGCCAGGTCGAGGGCGATGGCATGCGGGAGGATATGGTTCACCGGCGGCGCGGCGTCCATCCACTTGATTCGGATGGGCGCATCCTCGGGCGCCAGGCCGAGCCGCTGTCGCGTGCTGCGCAGCCAGCCGTGGTCCACGCGCTCGACGGTGACGGTCAGTCCGATGGCCTCGACGCCCGCCTCGAGACCCGACATCTCCCAGAACACGCCGAGCCGCGCACCGCGTCCGACGGTGTCGCCGGGTATCGCGCGCGCGAGCGCCGAATCGAGCGACGCGGCCGGCTCGGCGCCCGGGCGATAGAGCAACAGGTCGGAGAGAACGAGTCCCGCGGGGCCGCTCGCTGCCGCGTATGCCTCGCGCGTGCGCGCCAGCGTTCGCGTCAACGTGTCGAGCAACTCCACTCCTGCCACCAGCGGCGCGCCGCGCACCGCAATCATGGCGCGCCCCACGCGCGCCGAGTCTACGGTACTCGTCACTATCGTTCCGTCGGCCTCCACGACGCTGAGCGTGGCCGCAGGTTGCCGGAGGGAGTCGTCCTCGGCGGCAAACGCCGCGACTACCACGGTGCTGTCGTGACGGGGAAACCGCGCGATCTGCGCCGACGCGTCCGCCATACGGCGCACGAGCCGCGGTGCGAAGCGCGCCTTGCCTGCCGGCGCGCGCGGGTGCCACGCATCCGGAGGTAGCCGTGCGATGGAGTCCATGCTTTCCGGCGCGAAGTCGAAGCTCGGCGACGGATCGTATCCGACGACGCTCACCTCGCTGCCCATCGCCATCGCGGGCGTCACCTGCGTCCACGCGACAGGCCAACCGTATCGCAGCACGAGTTCGGCCGCATCCCATCCCCACCGCACGAGGTGCGGCGTCATTGCGTGTTCACCCATGCGCACGAGCACCCGTCGCACGTTGAACTCGTTCTGCCATTCGTTTGCGGCTGCGGCGAGGCGCGGGCGGCTGAGCATCCAGAAGCGGCGCTCGAGCGGCTGGCGCGTGGCGCACGGCGTCCGCTCGTACGGCTTTCGAGCGTCATCGGGAAGCAGCGGTGCGATGCTGCGCCAAGCGCACGCGCTGTCAGGCGCCATCGCATCGAGCGCACTCGCAAAGGCGGAATCGGCCGCGAGGGCGTTGCCGCCCGCATGTGCCGCGTAGCCCCGCAAGGCGCTGCACCACCACGCGGTGGCCGCGCACGTCGCGGCGACGCTGTCGGCGCCCGCAAAGTCGCGCCCGTCCACGCGATAATGCACGCGCATGCCCGCCAGCCAGTCGTCGCCCGGATACCGCGCGGCCAGCTGGTCGAGTGCCGCGACGAGCTCCCTGCGCCGCCGCCCGATCTGCTCCGCCTCCGGTGGAAGCACCGGCGGACGCTCATCGTACCACCAGCAGAAACGCCCAAGGCGCACCTCGCAGCGGCCACTGCCGCTCGGCGCATCCCGCGGGAGCATCGCGCGGCGGCCGCGCTCGAACGCAGCCTGCGCGCCGCGTGCCCGGTCGAGGTCGCGCGTCGAGTCGGCTTGGTGATCGGCACCGCCCTGCGGTAGCGCGATCGTGGTGACGTGCAGCTGCGCGGCGAGCAGGAGCAACGCGCGATGCACTGGATCGTCCTCCGGCTAGCGGAAGAAGTAGAGCAGGGCGCCGAGCTCGAGGCTCGCTGCCACGACGCCGAAGATGATGGCTGCCCGGAGGTCGCGGCGCGTCTGTCGATAGTTTTCGTCCGTCATGGCCATGGCCGGCGCGAAGGTTCGGTTGTAGCCTAGCGCCGAGATCGCGCGGCGTCGAGCTTCCGCCAGCGCCCCGCCGGGCTGCACGCATCACGCCGTACATTCCAGGGCATGCACCTCAGTCTGCAACGAAAGGTCGGCTTCGGATTCACCCTCGCCCTGCTCGTGCTCGTCGCCATCGGGGCCGCGGCGTACCGCGGCGTGCGGCAGATGCAGCGGGCGCGCACGGAAGAGCATCACTCGGCGGCCCTGCTGTCCGCTCTCTCCGCCATCGCGGAGACGGTGACGCAGGCCGAGAGCGGACAGCGCGGGTATCTCCTGCTCGACGATGCGCACTACCTCTCCACCTACCAGCGTGCGCTCCTTGCGCTCCCGGCGGAAAAGGGGCGACTCCAGCGCGCGGCATTCAAGGATGATTCGCTGCGCGTCGTCCGCATCCACGTCCTCGTCGACGCCAAGCTGGGTGAGCTCGCGAAGACGATCGCACTCTGGAACGCCGGCAGCCACGCGGCGGCGCTCGCGATCGTGCGCACGTCTCGCGGCAAGGCACTCATGGACTCCATCCGCGCGGACATCGGCGCGCTGCGCCAGACGGAACTGGGGCGGCTCGAGGATCGACAGGAGCTCGCCGCGCGCGAACTGGATCGTGTGGGGCTCGTGATCACGCTGGGCATGTTCGTCACGCTCGCGGTGGCAGCGTTCGCCACCGCCGTGGTGGCGCGCGACGAGCGCTCCCGCGCGCGCGCGGCGGCGTCGCTCGAGCGCGCGCGTGACGAAGCCGAAGCCGCGAGCCGCGCCAAGAGCGACTTCCTGGCGCGCATGAGCCACGAGCTGCGCACCCCGCTCAACTCCATCATCGGGTTCTCGCGCGTGCTCAAGCGCAACCGGCGCAGCGTGCTCGAGGAGGGCGAGCTGTCGTACCTCGCGCGCATCGAGTCCAACGGTGTGCAGCTCCTTACCATCATCAACGACATCCTCGACCTCGCCAAGGTGGAATCCGGACGCATGGAGGTGATCCTGGCGCCGGTGGACCTGCCGCTGCTCGTCCGCGAGACGGCGGACTCGTTCGCCGGCACGCTGGTGGGCGGCGAGGTGACCCTTTCGCTCGAACTCCCCGACGCACTCGAGCCGCTGCGCACGGACGTGGACAAGTTGCGCCAGGTGGTGACCAACCTCGTGGGCAACGCCATCAAGTTCACGGAGCACGGCCAGGTGCTCGTGCGGCTCGAGGCCGATGGAAGTGGGACGCGCGCCTGGCGCCTCGACGTCATCGACGAGGGCACGGGCGTGCCGCCGTCACGGCAGGCAGCGATCTTCGGCGCGTTCGAGCAGGCCGAGAACACCATCTCGCGGCGCTTCGGTGGCACGGGCCTCGGACTGGCCATCTCGAAGTCGATCTGCGAGCGCCTCGGGTTCGGCCTCACCGTCGTGAGCAACGACGGCATGGGTTCCACATTCAGCATCCTCTTCGATTCGGGCGCCCGGCCGCCACTGCGCCACGAGCGCCCCTCGGGCTCCATCCGCATCGCTGACGAGTTCGCGTATGGCGCGGAGCCGGACAGCGCACCGGCGACGCCCGTGCCCTGGAACAGCCGGCTGTCGGGGCGGTAGCCGGGCCCGGCGCGAGGGACGGTGCTTCGCGGTGGGCCAGATGCCGACACTGTTAGCTTGCACCGGGCAGCTCCCTCACCCCAGGTCGGTTCAGGATGCATTGGTTGGCGAAGGCCGCACAGCGCGTGAAGCTTCCCGGTGCCACGGCAATTGTCGTCGCGAACGGGACCCCGGTGGCGCGGGCATGGGAACAGGTCGCCCGCGAGGTGCGCCTGCCGGAGGCGACCCTCGCGGAGCGCGTCGCGCCGTCCATGCGGTTGCCCGTGGCGGACTTCGAGCGCGCCGACACCCGGAGCGCCCGACTCGTCCCCGAGGCCCTCGCGCGCAAGTATCACGTCTTTGCGCTGCGCGAGACGGACAAGGACCTGGTCGTCGCCACGAGCGACCCCAACGACTACGAGGCCGAGCGCGATCTCGGCTTCGCCAGTGGACGACGCATCACGTTCGAGCTCGCCTCGCCGGGCGCCATCGCCGATCGGCTCAACACCGGCTATTCCGCCGACGGCGTCGTCGAGAGCCTGCTGCTGGCTGCTGACTCCACGCTCGCCGACGCGGTGCGCGTCATCGAGGACATGGAGCCGGAGAGCGTCGCGCAGGCCGATATCGAGTCGGCCCCGCTCGTGAAGCTGGCGAACCTCATCCTGAGCGAGGCAGTCGTGCAGCGCGCCAGCGACATTCACATCGAGCCCGGCGGCTCGAAGGGCGGCGTCGTCCGCTTCCGCATCGATGGCGTGATGCGCCAGCACATGGTGCTGCCCGTCGGCGCCGTCAACCGCATCGTCTCCCGCATCAAGGTGCTGGGCAAGCTCGATATCGCGGACCGCATGCGCCCGCAGGACGGGCGTGCGCGCATCCAGGTGCTGAACAAGTCGTACGACCTCCGCATCTCCACCGTCCCCACGCGAGAGGCCGAGAAGGCGGTGATCCGCATCCTCCGGCCGGACATAGCGAAGACCCTCGCTGACGTGGGCCTCCAGCCGTACGAACTCCAGCGCATCCGGCAGCTCATCGGCCAGCGCGACGGCATCGTCGTCGTCACCGGCCCCACGGGATCGGGCAAGACCACCACGCTCTACGCAGCCCTCTCGGATGTGGCAACGAGCGAGGTGAACGTGATGACGGTGGAAGACCCCATCGAGTACGAGTTGCCGGGCGTCACCCAGATCCAGGTGGAGACGAAGCGCGACGTCACCTTCGCCTCCGCGCTGCGCTCCATCCTCCGGCAGGACCCCGACGTCATCTTCGTCGGCGAGATTCGCGACACGGAGACCGCGCAGGTGGCCGCGCAGGCGGCGGCAACGGGCCATCTCGTCCTGGCCACGCTCCACACCAACGATGCCATGAGCGCGGTGTCACGCCTGAGCGACCTCGGGCTCGACCGCGCCACGATCGCCTCCGTGCTCCGCGGCGCGGTCGCGCAGCGGCTCGTGCGGCGCCTGTGCGCCGAGTGCGCGGAACCCGTCACGGGCGCGCTGCGCGACGACGAGGAACGCCTGGCAGCGCAGTTCGGCGTCCGCCCCACCGCGCGCACCGTCGGCTGCACCCGCTGCAACCAGACGGGCTATCGCGGGCGCATCCCCATCGTCGAGGTGGCAGCGCTCACCCCCGCGATCGCCGAGCAGGTATCGGCCGGCGCGACCGCGGTGCAGCTCCAGCGCCTGGCCATCGCGCAGGGCATGCGGCCGCTTCGCGAGGTCGCGCTCGACCACGTGCGCAACGGCGAGACGACGCTCGAGGAGATCGAGCGCGTCCTCGGCGAGACGGCGGCCGACGGCCCGGCCGCCGCGCCGCAGCCGCCGTGCATCGTCTTCGCCGACGATGACGCCGTCCTGCGTCATCTCGCCACGGCGATCCTCGAATCCGCTGGTTATCGGGTGCGTCAGGCGCGCGACGGCGCGGAGGCCATCGCCATCATCGAGGGCGGGGACGACGTCGCGCTCGTCGTGAGCGACCTCCACATGCCCGGCATGGACGGCGACGAGCTCGTCACGCGCCTGCGCCGCGGCGCGGAAACGTCCATGCTGCCGGTCATCATCCTCACCGGGTCGGGCGAGCAGGATACGGAGATCCAGTTGATGGACGCCGGTGCGGATGATTATATCCGCAAGCCCATCGACCCACCCAGGTTCCTCTCACGCGTGAAGGCGGCCTTGCGACGTGCTGGCGTGTCATGACCATAGTGCCCGAAGCCGCGGCAGACGATGAATTGCCCGCCACCGATGACGCATCGCTCGACCGGCTGCGTCGCTTCGGTGGCGGCAAGCTCCTCACCGAGATGATCACCCTCTTCCTCGCGTCCGTGCCAGAGCGCCTCGGCGCCGCGCGCAACGGCCTCGCGTCGGGCGACGTGGCCGCGATCGAGATGGCCCTGCATTCCCTCAAGTCCAGTTCCGCGCAGCTCGGGGCCATGCGCATGCAGCGGCTCAGCGAGCGCGGCGAACGGCAGGCTCGCACCGGTTCGCTCGACGGGATCGCCCCGATCATGGACGACCTCGAAGCCGAATTCCCCCGCATTCAGCATTGGCTGGATCGCGCACGCACCGCGGAGGTTCCATGAATACCGTTGCCGTCGTCGAGGACAACGCCGACAACCGGCTGCTGCTCCAGGCCATCCTCGACGGCCTGTACGACGTGGTCGAGTACGAGAACGGCGTGGACGCGCTGGCCGGCCTGTCGGCCGCACTGCCTGACCTCGTCCTGCTGGACATCTCCCTGCCCGGCATGGACGGCAACGAGATCCTCGCGCGCATCCGCGCCGACGAGCACCTGCGCCGGCTGCCGGTCATCGCGCTCACCGCGCATGCCATGGCCGGCGATCGCGAGAAGTACCTCGCCGCCGGCTTCAACGACTACATCACCAAGCCCATCGTGGACGAGTCGCTACTCCTCAGCGCGATGGAGAAGTGGATCGCCGCCGGCCGGAACGGCACGCTCTGAACGCGGATCCGGCGCGCGGCCGCGGGGTAGGGAAGAGGGAGTGACGGGGCTGGACTCTCCGTCGTCCCCGACGTGAGCGCCGGCCTGCGTCCGGCGCTCATTCCTTTACCGCCGAAGTCACGCGCCGCGCCATGCCCAAGTTCTCGCCCACCGTGCAGCGCCTCATCCTGGCGTTCATGACTGGATTCTTCCTGGCCTGTGCCGCCAAGGTCAGCGGCCAGAGTGGCGGCCTGTCGTCGGTCATCGCTGCCGACGCCGCGCCCTGAGCGCCGCGTTGTCATCCTGAGCGCCGCGTTGTCATCCTGAGCGCCGCGTTGTCATCCTGAGCGCCGCATTGTCATCCTGAGCGCAGCGAAGGATCTGCTTGTAGGAGACCGGTTGTCATCCTGAGCGCAGCAGCCTGCCCTCGAGGAGCGAAAGCGACGAAGGGAAGGATCTGCTTGTGCCGCGCCGCTCACCCCTCGCGCAGCGCCGCCATCGGGGTCTCGCGGAACACCTCGCGCCCCGTCAGCATCCCGATCGACACCGACAGGCTGATCATCAGCAGCGCCACGAGCGAGGCTGGCAGCATCGACGGCTCGAAGGGCTGCTTGAAGACGAAGTGCATCAGCCCCCACGCTCCCGCGACGCTCAGCACCACCCCCGCCGCACTGCCCAGCGCGCCCAGCAACAGGTACTCGGCGAGCATCACCCGGCCCACCTGACGTCGCGTCGCTCCGAGCACCTTGAGGAGCACGCCTTCGCGCAGCCGTTCACGACGCGTGGCGCTCACGGCGCTGAACAGCACCGGAATGCCCAGCGCCAGGCTCAGGCCCGCCATGAAGCGGATGGCGGTGGTGACCTTGTCCAGCACCCGCCCGATGGTCTGCTGCACGAGTGTGAGGTCGAGGCTGGCGACGTTGGGAAAGCGCATGATGACGTCCCGCTGCAGGCGCGCCACGGCGCCATCGCCGCGCACGTCCGCCAGGATGACGTACTGCTTTGGTGCCTTCGCGAGTGCGCGACTCTCGAACACCGCGAAAAAATTGGGCTCGAAGCGCGTCCAGTTCACGGCGCGCAGGCTGGTCACCTTCGTCTGCACGCGCACGCCCTGCACGTCCCAGGTGATGGTGTCGCGAATGCCGACGCGCAGCGACTTCGCGATGTCGGCGTCGAGCGACACTTCCGGCAGGCCGTCCGTGCGACTGCCGCCGGTGGGAAAGCGGCCTTCCGTGATTTTCTCGGAGGGCATGAGCGAATCGCGGAAGGTGGAGCGGAACTCGCGGCGCAGCACCCAGCGCTCGCGTCCCTCCCCCGTCTTTGCATCCGGCTTGAGGAGTTGCTCACCCACGACGAAGTCGATCGCGGTGATCTTCATCGGCACCAGCGGCGTGCGCTGGCTCACGGTGTGGCCTTCCGCGCGAATCATCGAGTCGAGCGGCGCGCCCTGGTCGTCCTGCACGTCGAAGAACAGCACGTTCGCCTTGGACGCATCCAGCTTCACGGACACGGTGCGCAGCAGGTTGTCCTGCACCTGATACACCGTGCTCATGAGGAACACGCCGAAGCCCAGTGCGAGCACCACGGCGCGCGTCTGGTTGCCGGGCCGATAGAGGCTTGCCACGCCCTGCCGAACCACGAACGGCCACGATGGGCGCACGATGCGTCGCGCGGACGCGCTCAGTGCCCACGCGGCACCGTACAACAACCCCACCGCTCCAGCGATGGCGCCGGCGAACCCGATGCCCTGGATGACCGTCTCGGCGCGCGCGATGCCGAGTGCGGCGATGCTCAATGCGATGGTGACCCCCACGAGCACGCGCACGGGATCGAACTTCGCACCGCGCAACGCGGCAGAATCCGATTGGCGACGCAGCGTCTGCAGCGGACTCACGTTGCGCAATGAGATGAGCGGCATCAACGCGAACACGAACGACACCCACACGCCCACACCAAGTCCCGTCAGCAGTGCCGTCGGCTCGATCGTCACGCGGACGTCAACAGGGAGGAACTCCTCGAGCACGTGCGGCAGGCCGAGCTGCAGGCCGATGCCGAGCACCGCGCCGAACGCCGCGCCGAGGAATCCCATTGCGACGGCCTGCAGGAGATAGATCGTCAGCACCTGCCGACTCGTCGCGCCGAGGCAGCGGAGGATGGCCACCGTGTCGATCTTGCGCATGACGAAGGCGTTCACGCCGCTGGCCACGCCGATGCCGCCGAGCAGCAGGGCGACGAGGCCGATGACGCTGAGGAAGTCGCGCAACTGGTCGATGGCCTGCGTGAGATTGAACTCCGTCTCCGCGGCGGTGCGATAGCGCACCTGCGCCTTCTCGAGCGTATTCTTGAACCGGTAGATGAACTTCGCCGGCGTCACCGTCGACGGCAGCTTGATGAGCGTCTTGTGATCACTGCGGCTGCCGAAGAGCAGCAGCGACGTCTCGTCCAGATACTGCGCAGGGATGTAGATCCGCGGCCCGATGGTGGTGCTCACGCCTACGTCGCCGGGCACGCTGACCAGCGTACCCGCGATGATGAACCGCGCGAAGCCCAGGGCCAGCGTGTCGCCGACCTGCGCATTGAGCGTGACGAGGAGCGACGGATCGACGAGCGCAGAGCGTCCTTCGTGCAGGTGCGCCCACTCCCCCGCGGGCTTGGTGATGATTTCGCCGTAGAACGGATAGCCGGGCTGCACTGCCTGGATCTGCGCGAGCCGGGTGAGCCCCGTGCGCTGCACCAGCGCCATCGACGCGAACGTCGTCACGTCGCTGACACCGACCCCTTCCTTGCGCAGCGAGTCGAGCGCGGCAAGCACCGGTTTCGGGTAATCGGTGCGCGATGACAGTGCGATGTCGCCGCCCAGCAGCGAGCGCGCCTGCTCGCGCACGGAGCGCTGCGTGTTGCTCGCGAACGAGTCGATGGCCACGAGTGCACCAACGCCAAGCGAGATCGACGACATGTAGAGCAGCAGGCGGCGGCGCGCCGTGCGGCTTTCTCGCCAGGCCAGGGCCAGCAGTTGCGAGAAACGCATCAGACGTCGATCACGGAGAGCGGCACCGCCGCTGCCACCATCGTGTCGCTCACGACCACGCCGTCCGCCAGGCGAATGATGCGTTGCGCACGATGGGCGAGGACCAGGTCGTGCGTGACGAGGATGATCGTCGTGCCGGCCTCGCGATTGAGTTGCTCGAGCAGCTCCACGATGTGCGCGCCGGTGTCACTGTCCAGGTTGCCAGTGGGCTCGTCGGCGAACAGGAGGCGAGGGGAGTTGCTGAAGGCCCGTGCGATGGCGACGCGTTGCTGCTCGCCGCCGGAGAGCTGATTCGGGAAGTGGTGCGCCCGGTCGCCGAGTCCCACGCGCGTGAGCAGCTCGCGGGCGCGCGCCGGTGCGCCGTCCTCTCCGCGCAGCTCGAGCGGCACCTGGACGTTCTCCAGCGCCGTGAGCGTCGGGATGAGCTGGAAGCTCTGGAAGACGAAGCCGACTTTGGCGCCGCGGAGTTGTGCCCTCTTATCTTCGGAAAGGCGCGAGAGGTCGGACCCGTCGAGCAGCACG
>JBDTYL010000235.1:0-25917 GCA_040005695.1 bacterium
GGCATGCGGCAGCGCGTCGTCATCGCGATGGCGCTCGTGATGAATCCCGCGCTCGTCATCGCGGACGAGCCCACCACCGCGCTCGACGTCACCATCCAGGCGCAGATCCTGGAACTGCTGGCCGACCTCACGCGGCGTCTGGGCACCTCCATCCTCCTCATCACGCACGACCTCGGCGTGGTGGCGGAGAACTGCACGCGCGTGATCGTGATGTATGCGGGCGAGGTGGTGGAGGAGGCGCTCACGGCGGACGTCTTCGCACACGCGCACCATCCGTACACGGAAGGCCTGCTCGCCGCGATGCCACGCGTGGGCGGATCGGCCGACCGATTGGCGACCATTCCGGGCACGGTGCCGCCCCCGACCGCGTGGCCGGCCGGATGTCGCTTCCGTGAGCGGTGCGCGTACGCGTGGGACCGGTGCGCCACGGAGCATCCGCCACTGTACCAGATCGGCGGCGGACATGTGTCGCGCTGCCATCTCGCGGTGGAGCCCGAGCGTCGAGCACACCCGCACGTCCCCATCGCCGCACAGGACGGAGTGACCGCCGCATGAGCCTCCTCTCCGTACGCGACCTCAAGAAGTACTTTCCCATCAAGAAGGGTGTCTTCGGCCAGGTGAGTGGACAGGTGCGCGCCGTGGACGGCGTCTCGTTCGACGTGGCGCCCGGCGAGACGCTGGCGCTGGTCGGGGAATCGGGATGCGGCAAGTCCACCACGGGACGCGCGCTGCTGCGCCTCATCGAGCCTACGTCGGGCTCCGTGCAGTTCGACGGCAGCGACGTACTCGCGCTCGGTGCGGGCGACCTCAGGCGCCTGCGGCGCAAGATGCAGATCGTCTTCCAGGATCCGTTCTCGTCGCTCAACCCGCGCATGTCCATCGGCGCGATCGTGCGCGAAGGACTCACGATCCACGGCCTGGCCGAGGGTGCCGCGGCCGACGCGCGCGTGAAGCAACTGCTGGAGGAAGTGGGACTGCGGCCCGAGTACGCGAGCCGCTATCCGCACGAATTCTCCGGCGGCCAGCGTCAGCGCGTGGGCATCGCGCGGGCCTTGTCCGTGGAGCCCACGTTCATCGTCTGCGACGAGCCCGTGAGCGCGCTCGACGTGAGCGTGCAGGCGCAGGTGGTGAACCTGCTGCAGGACCTCCAGCGTGACCGCGGCCTGGCGTACCTGTTCATCGCCCACGACCTCTCGGTCGTGGAGCACATCGCGGATCGCGTCGCCGTGATGTACCTCGGCCACATCGTGGAGCTCGCGACGGTGGACGCGCTCTACGGCACGCCGATGATGCCGTACACGCAGGCCCTGTTGTCCGCGGTGCCCGCACCCGACCCCGGCGTGAAGCGCGAGCGCATCCTCCTCACCGGCGACGTGCCGTCGCCCGCCAAGCCGCCGTCGGGCTGCGTGTTCCACCCGCGCTGCCAGCATCCAGCGCGCGATGCCGCGTGTGCGGCCATCGTGCCGCCGCTGGAAGAAAAGGGGCCCGGCCACTGGGCCGCGTGCATCAAGCAGCCGCCCACGTCGGTGTCGTGGGCCGCCCAGCAGGACGCGGGCGGCACCAATCCGCCCGAGTTCTTCCTGCCTCGTGCTGCGCTCCATCGCAGTGCGGACTCCATCTCCGCGCACTGATTCCTCCCTCCCCCGCGATGACAGACAAGTCCGTATTCCAGCAGCCGCAGGCCGCGACCCTCACGCACGACGAGACACCCGAAGGCCTGGCGATGCTCACGGGCAACCGGAGCTTCTTCGGTCATCCGGCCGGACTCTCGACGCTGTTCTTCACCGAGATGTGGGAGCGGTTCTCGTACTACGGCATCCGTCCGCTCCTCATCCTGTACATGACGGCTGCGCTGGCGAGCGGCGGCTTCGCCTTCTCCCGCGAAGCCGCTGCGGCGATCGTCGGCATCTATGCGTCGTCGGTCTACCTCGCCTCGCTGCCCGGTGGCTGGATCGCGGACCGTTGGCTGGGTCTCCGGCGCTCGGTGTGGTGGGGCGGCGTCCTCATCGCGCTCGGGCACCTCTGCATCGCGCTGTCGGCCGTGTTCGCGCACCGCGCGTTCTTCCTGGGCCTCATCCTCATCGTGATGGGGACGGGCATGCTGAAGCCGAACATCTCCGCCATCGTCGGAGACCTGTATCCCGAGGGTGGCGCACGGCGTGACAGCGGCTTCGCGATCTTCTACATGGGCATCAACCTCGGTGCGTTCATCGCGCCGTTCCTCACCGGCGCGCTCGGCGAGCGGGTCGGCTGGCACTGGGGTTTCGGCGCCGCGGGCGTCGGCATGCTCGCCGGGCTGCTCACCTATCGCGCGCGCGCCAACCGCACGCTCGGCACCATCCGCCTGCGGCCGTCCGTGGGCGAGGCGCAGCAACGCAAGGTGCGGAACCTCACGCTGTCCGGCCTCGTGGTCGTGGCCCTCGTGGTGATCCTGGCCATGATGGGGGTGATCCCGATCAATCCGGTCTACATCGCGCAGAAGATGACCATCGTCATCGGCGTCATGGCCGTCGCCTACTTCAGCTACCTCTTCTTCTTCGCGGGCCTCGATCGCGACGAGATCAAGCGCACGGCGGTGATCCTCGTGCTCTTCGTCTTCTCGGCCATCTTCTGGTCGGCGTACGAGCAGGCGCCCACGTCGCTCAACCTGTTCGCGCGCGACTTCACCGACCGCCACATCTTCGGCTGGGAAATGCCCACGCTGTGGCTGCAGTCGGCGACGCCGTTCTTCGTCATCGCGCTGTCTCCCGTGTTCGCGGCGATCTGGCTCGCGCTCGGCAGGCGCAACATCGACCTCTCGAGCCCCACCAAGTTCTCGTTCGCGCTGTTCGCCGCCGGCCTGTCGTATCTCATCATGGTGTCGGCCACGAATCACGTGATCGCCGGCGGCGGCGTGGGCGTGAAGGTGTCGGTGATGTGGCTGATCGTGACCTACTTCCTCCAGGTGGTGGGCGAGTTGGCACTCAGTCCCGTGGGCCTCAGCAGCGTGACCAAGCTCGCGCCGCCGCGGTTCATCGGGCAGATGATGGGCGTGTGGTTCATGTCCATCGCGCTCGGCAACCTCGTGGCGGGCCTGCTGGGTGGGCAGGTGGACCCGGAGAAGCTCGCGGAAATGCCCCTGCTCTTCGAGCGCACGGCCATCACGCTCTTCGTCGCGGCCGCGTTGCTGGCGGCCCTCGTGATCCCCATCAGGAACCTGATGAAGGAGCGCCCCGCGTCATCCTGAGCGCGCCCCCTTTGTCATCCTGCGCGCGCCCCCTTTTGTCATCCTGAGCGCGCCCCCTTTTGTCATCCTGAGCGCAGCGAAGGATCTGCTTTCGCCCGCCCGCCTGATCACGGCCAGGCGAAGATCGACGACGGCACCGTGAGCTCGCGACCGAACGCCACGTCGCGCGGTTCGCGAAACACGAACTTCGTGCGGTCGACGTTCGTGAACTTGACGGTCCAGCGCGCATTGGCTCCGCTGTTGAGCGGAAATGCGATGTCGGCGCGCCACATCCGCGCCGACCGCGGCGGCACCGCCGCGAGGACGCTGAATCCCACGGACGTCTTCACGGGCGTGGTGACGCCGAACGGCACGTCTCCCGCCCACTGGCGGCCGGCGTCGGCGAAAAATCCCATGCCGGTATCGGCGAGCCCGAAGATCGTGCCCAGCACGAAGCGCTCCTCCAGCCGCGTCACGATCCGCTGTCCGCCGGCGAAGTACGACTGCTCGTACCCGCGCACGCCGCCGTCCGGAATGCCCAGTACCAACTGGAAGGGCGTGCGTTGCCGATAGCCCCCGCTCCATTCAACGATCGCCTCGTTCAGGTGGCGACGCGAGAACTTCAGGTAGTGCGTGATGCGACCAGTCGTCAGCACGCCATCCCACTCCGTGGCGCCCATCGCGCGCCGGCCCTCCGCCTGTGCCTGCACGCGCAGCGTGGCGATGCCGGACGCGACTCCCAGGTAGAGATCACCGGCCATGAAGACGTCGTCCTCCCTCGCTCCCAGCAGGCCGAGACTCCGCCCGAACTGCGTGCCGAGCTGGAAGCCGAGTGGCACGTCCTGCGATGCTGTCAGCGCGTCCAGCCCGTCACGTCGCAGGAAGTTGATGTCGCGCACGCCGAGGAGGAGGTTCACGCGCGCGATCCGGTGCGGTGCGTAGGGGCGCGGCGACTGCCCGATGTCGCGCAGCGTGCCGTTGTCCGGCAGCAGCAGGCGATCACCCGTGATCTCGTCGTCGCCGGTGAGTGACAGGCCGAAGAGGTTGAGCCGGCCCGGCGGACCGACGCGCACGATCCCGCCAACGTCGAAGTAGGTGCGTTCGCTGGCGAGCGTGGGGACGTCGCCGTCCGGCTGCTGCAGCTCGTAATACCCCTTCCGGATGCCGGCGAGCGCGCGCCATGCCACGCGCTGCAGGTCGGTGAGGAATGGCTGCGCGCCCTCCACGCGCCAGGATCCGCCGAGCGTGGCGCGCGCCGCCTCGGCGTTGAGCACCCACGGATGACCGAGGAACTGGTTATCGATGCCGCGGACCGTGAAAGCGTCGCGCAGGCCGTCGCCATCGCGCCAGGCGCCCGAGAGGAATATCCCCTCGCCCCTCAGGTTCGCGTTGCCGAGCAGAAGAAACGACACGTTCGGCGATCGCGCGCGCACGCTGCCGCCGATCACGATCGACACCTCGTCGCTCGTGCGCACCTCGAGGTCCACGCCGCCGTGATCGTTGGGGATGACGAGGATTTCCGCTTCGGCGATGAACGGCTGCGCGCGCAGGATGCGCTCAGACTCGGCGCGACGCAGTTCCACGCATGGCTGTCCCTCGTCGAGCAGCATGAAGCGGCGGATGATTTGCGGCCTGGTGGTCTCGTGCATGCGCCGCGCGAGGCGTGCGAGCACCGGCACGCGCTGCAACCCGGCGACGGACGGCGCTTCCGAGTACACGACGATGTCGTCGATGCGCTGGCCCATGCAATCCGCCGTGGGCCGCCCGGACGGCGCGAGCAGCGGACGCACCGGCATGTCGCCACCCTGTGCGACGGCCTGCGCGAACGGGCACGCCGCGAACGGCAGCACCGCGAGCATCATGGCCCGCGGGCGAAAGTGCATCGTCACGGACGCTACTTGCCCATGCGCCGCTTCAGCTCGGCGAGCTTCTGTTCCGCCTCCGCCTCGCGCGCCGAGCGCCGGCCGGCGCGACCCAGCGCGTCGATCTCCTCGGCGACGTTGGTCCCCTCGTCTAGCACCGCGTCGGCTTCGGCGCGCGCGTCGTCTGCGAGACTCGACGTGGCACCGCCGGCGCCGACCACGGCCTGCTTGAGCTCCGCCGTCATTTCCGCGACTTCGCGCTCGACCATCCCCAGCTCAGCTTCCTGTGCTTCCAGCTTGCGGCGGAGCACCTCGGCGCGCTCGCCGTGCGCCGTCTCGTACTTCTCGGCCAGCGCGATCGTCTCCGTATCGTTGATCGCGGTCGCCGCGCCCTTCCGCCGGCGCATCGTCTCCAGCTCGCGCGTCTCGGACTCGAGGCGCTGCCGCGTGATCGCGACGCCGCCGCGGAGGTCGTCGAGCCCCATGCGCGCCTGCACGAGCGTCTGCTTCATGCGCGCGAGGACGACACGCCGCTCCTCCGGGGGCGTCGCCCGGTCCAGCAGGTCGTTGAGGGATTGGCGGAACGACTCGAACATGCGGATTCCCGTGCACGACGGTTGTGAGGCGCCCAGCGCTGGAGTGGCCGGCGACGAACGCTTAGGATACAGATGCCACTCTCTCCCTCGCAACCCGACTCCGACGTGACGCGTCTTCCCGCCGTCGCCGTGACTGCCACGACGGAATCGATCCGGGGCGTGCTGCGCGTACGAGCCAATGCCTCGTACACCGATGCGCTGCGTTCGGCCGGCGTGCGGCCGTACATCCTGCCCGTCCTCGCGCCCGCCGACGCCCATGCGATGCTGGACGGGATGGACGGGCTGGTCCTCACCGGCGGCGAGGACGTCGATCCGCGCCACTACGGCCGCGCACCGCATCCGGCCCTGGGCGACGTCCACGCGGGACGCGACGCGTTCGAACTGGCGCTGGTGGAGGCCGCGCACGCGCGCCGCCTGCCCACGCTCGCCATCTGCCGCGGCATCCAGGTCGTCAACGTGGCGCTGGGCGGCGCGCTGGTGCAGGACCTTCCCGCCGAGTGCCCCGGCGCTCTCGCGCATGAGGGTGAAGGCGCGCGGCACGCGCGCGTGCACGAGGTGCAGGTTCGTCCGTCGTCGCGCCTCGCGCTGGCACTCGGTGCGGAACGGTTGCGCGTGAACTCGTTTCATCACCAGGCTGTTGACGACATCGCACCGGGCGTCGTCGTTTCGGCGCATGCGGCCGATGGCGTCGTCGAGGGCTTCGAGTGGCCCGCTGACGACTGGTGGATGATGGCCGTGCAGTGGCATCCGGAAGAGTTGACGGCGACGCCGGAGCCATGGGACCGCGCGCTGTTCGCCGCCTTCGCCGCCGCCTGCACGCGCTAGCCTCAGCTTGCGTGTCGCCAGCGGACGTCGCTGGTGACCTCGCGCATCAGGCGCTCCACGGAGTGGCGACCCGGAAACAACAGGGCGTCACTCACCTCGTTCAGGGCGGCGCGGAGGACGTCGAAGCGCTCGGACGCCGTCGCGTAGAGGGTGGCGAGCCCGTGCTGTGCGGCGAGCCGGTGATCGGCCGCGAGCCGGAAGCCGCGTCGGCCCATCTCTTCGTAGTAGCCCAGGTCCGGACCGCCGCGACGGGTACGTCGGTACTCGATGTGATCGGGGTAGATGCCGCTGAGCCACAGCGCATAGTTGCCGAGGTGCGTGCGCACGAGGAAGCTGCGACGCGCGTCGGGATCGTCGAGGTCGGCGGCCAGCGAGGCGAGCGTGTCGTAGACCTGGTCGTCGGCCGGGCCGACACGATGCGCGCGATCACGAACGCCGAAGTGCACGAACAGCGACGTCGCATAGTCGGCGAGGGTGCGGTCGTCCTCACCCAGCCGTCGCAGGGCATGTCGTACCACGACGTAGACAAACAGCGGCAGCGATGCGCATGCGCCCTGGCGCGAGTGGAGCAATGCGGCGGGCAATCGCGGATCATCGAGGACTTCGTCGATGCCGTGGTCGGCGAGCTCGCGCTCCACCCTGGAAAGCGCCGCACCCGAATCGCGGGCGATGAGTCGGGTGACGAGTTGCGCATCGTCACGCGTGAGCAGATGTCGCGTATTGGCGAGAATCACGTTCACCTCCTGTGACCGTCGTACACGCCGGACCACCGGGAGTGTCGTGCGCACCACTCCCTGTGCACGTGACGATCGAGTCACTCGCGCCGCACACATCTGGCACTCGTGCGTCGTGACTGCTGACAATTCCGCGTTGTCCTCCTGAGCGCAGCGAACGATCTGCTTCTTGCCTACCGCGGCCGCGCAGCCCCGTTGCCCACCGCGACCCCGACATCACGCATCAGCCGCGCGACGCGCGCGAGCTTCTCGTAGTCGATCCTCGCGGGCTCGTCACCTGGCTGGTGATACTCGGGATGCATGCCCGTGGTGAAGAACACGATCGGAACGCCCTTGCGCGCATAGTTGAAGTGATCGCTGCGCTCGTAGATGTGCTCAGGGTGTGTGGCCGAGTCCCACTCGCGGTTGATCGCGAACGGCAATGCTTCCCGCGCATTCACACTGTCCACGATGGCGCCGAGTCGCCTGCTCTGGCCGTTGGGCGCCGTGCGCGGGCCCACCGTGTAGAGGAGCGACGGCGCGTTGCGTCCGATCATGTCGGCATTGAGCTGCGCGACGATGGAGTCGATGGGCACGGTGGGATGATTCGTGAAGTACGCCGAACCAAGCAGGCCCTTCTCCTCGCCAACGTGCCACACGAAGAGCGTCGATCGCTTCGGCTTCACCGCCGCCTGCTGGAGATTGCGCGCGATGGCGAGGAGAGCCACCGTGCCCGAGCCATCGTCATCGGCGCCATTGGCGATGGAGTCGCCATGCACCGCGTTCACCACGCCGATGTGATCGTAGTGTGCACCGAACGCGACGTACGTGCTTCGCAGCGTGGGATCGCTGCCGGGAATCACGGCGACGACGTTGTACGCGGTGAAGGGCACCTGCTGGAGGTTCACGTTTGCCACGAAGCGGCGTCCGGTGAGCACCTGCGGACGATCGTCGGCCGGCCATCCTGCTGGCAGCAGCGGCGAGCCGGCGCGCGGCACGCCGAGCAGGATCAGTGGCAACGGTCGTTCGGTGTCGGGAATGTCGGGACCCGTGCGTCGCGCGGCAACGGCATGCGCCAGCTGTGGCAGGACGCTCGCGAACAGCTCCTCGCCGGCGCCGGACAACAGCACGATCACGGCCGCGGGCCGCTGCGGCAGGATCTGGGCGAGTCGCTGGCTGATGGCGGTCTGCGACTCCATCGAGGCTCGCGTGGCACTGTCCACTCCCGCCGGCGCGCCATTCACCACCACCACGACCTTGCCTTCCAGGTCGAGTCCCGCCAGGTCATCCCGCTTCGGCCGCGTCAACGCGACACCGTATCCAGCGAACACGATCCCGGCATCTGCAGACCGCCTGGTTGGCGGTACGCCGGCACCAAGGTTCAACAGCGGCACCAGGTCGGCGCCGATCGTGAGCGGCACGGAGTGGCCGCCCTCCTCCACCGCGACGCGTGAACTGGCGGTGAACGATTCCCGCTGGAGCGGCACGCGCTGGAGATAGAGGCTGTCGCCGGCCGGCTCGAGGCCCAGCCGCTCCATGCGGCGCGCGAGGAACCGCGCCGCGCGATTCGCGTCCTCGGTGCCGGTCTCGCGGCCGCGCATCGAGTCATCCGCGAAGGCGAACAGGTCGCGCTGCAGCTCCGCCGGCGCGATCTCTCCCGTGGTCACTACATCAGGCACCGGGGCCTGTGCGTGCGGTGCCGCCGTGCAGGCAGGCACCAGGACGAGCAGGCTGGCGGTCAGGTGGCGCATGCGATGTTTCCGAGGTTCAGCTGGAGGAGCACTCCCGCGCCGGCCCCGACGCGCGCGAAGGCTAATCCGGCACTCCAGCGCACGGCAAGCACGAGCGGTTCGAACGTGGCGCAGCGTTCCGGGTATCACTCGCCCTGCGGCGAATCGTGCCGCAGGGTGGCGATTCGCGGTCAGCCGTGTCTACCTTACAACTGCGACCCAGGCTTCGCGTCTCCCGAGGACTCCGTGCTCTACTTCTGCATTCCCGCCTACAACGAAGCGCCCACGATCGGGCTGCTGCTCTGGCGCCTGCGCAAGGTATTCCAGGACCAGCCGCGCGAGTACGAGGTGCTCGTGTACGACGACGGCAGCACGGACGCCACGGCGGAGACGCTCGCGCCGTACCACAAGGTGATGCCGCTCACGGTGCTCACGGGGCCGCGGGCTGGCTATGCCCATGCGGTGGACGCCCTCTGCCGCGAAGCGTCGCGACGCACCCGCTATCCGCGCCGCGATGCCATCGTCCTGCTCCAGGCCGACTTCACCGACCAGCCCGAGCACCTGCCAGAGCTCATCAAGCGGTTCGATGGGGGCGCCGATCTCGTGGTGGCCGAACGTCCCGCCGACGCGCTCACGGTGCCGCAGCCGGTGCGTACGCTCCGCCGCATGGCCGGCTGGATCGTGCGCCCGTTCGTCTCCGTGGCCGGCGTGCGCGACCCATTCGGCTCGCTGCGCCTCTTTCGCGTGTCCGTCATCCGCGACCTGATCAAGGAGCGCGGCGACGCGCCGCTGCTGGTGGGCGATGGTTGGAGCGCGAACGTGGACCTGCTGCTGCGCGCCGCACCGCATGCGCGCCGCGTGGAGACGGTGGAACTCGCTCCGCGCTACGACGTCCGTGATCGCGAGACGCGCGTCCATGCGTGGGGCGACGCCATGAGCCTGTTCCGGTTCGCTCGCAGCGCCCGCGGTCGGAGCGTCCGCGCCAGCCGCGCATGAGGCACCGGATCGCTCGTCGTCCCGCGCTCGCCGTCGCACTCGCCGTCGTGCTCGCCGCTCCCATCGGCGCGCAGGACGGCGAGCGCTTTCGCGTGCCCTTCGGCGTGGGCGAGCGCACCGAGTACGACCTCCGCTTCGGCAAGCTGCACGTGGGCAACGCCTCGATGGAGGTAGCCGATATCCAGGAGGTTCGCGGCCGCGACGCCTGGCACACGGTCCTGCAGTTGCACGGCGGCATTCGGTTCCTCTACAACGTGGACGACACGTTCGAGAGCTGGATCGACCGCCGCACCGGCAACTCGCTGCGCTTCCGCAAGGACCAGAACGAGGGCCACCGCGACATCGAGCAGGTGTTCGACATCTATCCCGAGCGCGCCGTGTACCTGCACGGCACCGACACGGCGATGACCAGCGTGAGCAACCCGCTCGACGACGGAAGCTTCCTCTACTTCATTCGCAGCATTCCCCTCGTCGTTGGACAGACCTACAGCTTCGACCGCTACTTCAAGCCGGATCGCAACCCGGTCACCATCAAGGTCGTGCGTCGCGAACGCATCCGCGTGCCCGCCGGTGAGTTCGACGCCATCGTCGTGCAGCCCATCATCAAGACGCCAGGCATCTTCTCGGAAAACGGACGGGCCGAAGTCTGGCTTTCGGACGACAAGAACCGCATCATGCTGCAGATGAAGTCGGGGCTCTCGTTCGGTTCCATCAACCTGTATCTCACATCGTACCGACCAGCGAAGGCGGCAGCGGCCGCCCCGACCCAGTGAGCCCCGCGGGGCCCGTGTACGGCGAAGCCGACCTGGCCGCCGTGCGCACGATCCCCGTCGCCGTCCGGCCCAACAAGGTTCGCGCGCGCGACTTCGCGCATCCGCCGGGAAGCGATCGGTCGTTTGGTGCGTTCCTCGACGCCTTGCCGGACGTGCTCGTCGCGCGCGACTTTCGCGCGGTGGTCGCCGCCGTGGCCGACGCGGCGCGACGTGAGCGCGGCGTCGTGATCATGCTCGGCGGCCACATCGTGAAGACCGGCCTCGCGCCGGTGCTCATCGACCTGATGCGCCGCCGCATCGTCACGCACGTCGCCATGAACGGGTCGGCCGCCATCCACGACTACGAAGTCGCGCGCTTCGGCGCCACGTCGGAGGATGTCGCGGCCGGCCTCGTGGACGGAACCTTCGGCATGGCCGAGGAGACAGGGCGCGAGATGAATGAGGCGTTCGTGCGCGGCATGCAGGAGACACGCGGGATGGGCGAGGCGCTCGGCATCGCCCTCGCCGAGGCATCGAACCTGGCCAACCCGGACCTCTCCCTCCTGCTCGCGGCGCAGCGGCTCGGCGTGCCCCTCACGGTGCATGCGGCGCTCGGAGCCGAGATCATTCACCAGCATCCGGCCGCCAGCGGCGCCGCCATCGGCGACACCAGCCATCGCGACTTCCGCCGGCTCGCCCATTCGCTCGTCCGCATCGACGATGGCGGCGTCGTGCTCAACCTGGGCAGCGCGGTGATCATGCCCGAGGTGTTCCTCAAGGCGCTCACCATCGCGCGCAACCTCGGCGCCGGCAACCCGCAGAACTTCACGACGGTGGATCTCGACATGCAGCGCCACTATCGCCCACGCGTGAACGTGGTGCAGCGGCCCACGGCGAGAAACGGCAAGGGCTACGAGATCACGGGGCATCACGAGCTGATGGTGCCGCTGCTCGTGTGGGCCGTGGTGGACGCGCTCGAGAAGTCGCCGGCGCCCTAGCGTTCCGGGCGGCAGCGGGACCGGAACGCGACGACCCGCAGCACGGCTGCGGGTCGGACGTTCTGGAAGTGCGGGTGCCCGCGCGGGTTCAGTACGAGGTGCCGGAGAACTTTTCGCGCAGGCGGCGCGCGGTGTCCGGGCTGAAGATGCGGATCACGAGATAGATCACCGCGCCGAAGATCAGCGCCTTGATCGCGAATCCGATCAGCCAGCCGATGAGGCCGAGTCCCACGCCGAACACGAGCTTGAACAGGAACAAACCTGCCAGCGCGAACAGGCCGATCATGAAGATGGTGGCGAGCATAGGTTCGGTCTCCCGTACGAGTCTGGCCTCCGTACGCGCAGTGCGGTCGGGAGGTTTCACGTCGTGGCGCGGACGCGCAGATGCTTTCGGCGCGTCGCGACGCGCGGGGAGATTGGCGCGATGACCGGATGCCCCGCAAGATGCCGGCAGCCGTCCACGGGATGACTCGTCCCACGGACGTCCTCGTGCTGGGCGGCGGAATCGTCGGGTTGTCCACCGCGTTGGCCGCCGCGGACCGCGGGATGCTGGTCGTCGTCGTGGACGAGCGCCGAGCCGGCGCCGCTTCGCGGGCGGCCGCCGGCCTGCTCGCACCGTCGCTCGAGGGCTTGCCCTCGTCCGCGCTGGCAATGGCGATTACCGCCCGCGACGGATATGCGGCGTTCGTGGCGCACCTCGTGGCACGCACGGGGCTGCCTGTCCCGCTCGACCTCGGCGGAATCCTCGAGGTGGCCGCGACGCCCGCCGAGCTGTCCGGGCTCGCGCGGCGGTGTGCGCCGCCGGCCCGCTTCCTTGACCAGGTCGCGCTGGCCTCGATGGAGCCCGGTCTGGCGGGCAACGTCGGCGCGCTGCTGCACCCAGGCGATGGCGCGGTGGATAGCGTCGCACTCATGCGCGCCCTCGAGCGCGCCGTGGAGCAGGAGTCTCGCATCGAGCGCGTGACGGACCGCGTCGTGTCCATCCAGATGGGCGGCGTGAGCTGCACTGCCGATACGGCGGGCAGCGGCCGTCTTCACGCGAGGCAGCTGGTCTTTGCGCCGGGCGCCTGGGCCGGTGGCGTGCCGGGCCTGCCGCGCCGCCTGCCGGTACGCCCGGTCCGCGGCGAGCTGCTGCGGCTCGACCTCGCGCCGATTCGCCACCCCACTGCCGGTCACGGCGGTTACCTGGTACCGCGCGGCGGATCACTCGTCGTCGGCGCGACGAGCGAAGACTGGGGCTTCTCCGCGCATACGAGCGATGAGGGGCGGGACGCATTGCTCGCCTTTGCGCGGCGGACGGTTCCCGCGCTGGAGCGGGCGGTGGTGCTCGAGCACTGGTCCGGACTCCGTCCGGTCACCCCGGACGGCCTGCCCCTCCTCGGTCGCGATCCCGACGTGCCCTCGCTCGTGTACGGGTGCGGTTTCTCGAGGAACGGCATCCTGCTCGCGCCGTGGGCGGCTGGCGAGCTGGCCGCCCTGCTGTCCGGTGAGGCCCGACCCGGCTTGTCGGCGTTCGTGTCTCCGCTGCGTTTCGACGGGGAGAAAGATAACCTTCAATAGCTATTTTAGCAGGTTTAACTCCCCTTACGAGGGGCTTCGCGCTCCACTATTGTACGCTGGATCACGAACGCTCTTCGTTGCGGCAGAGCAACGCCGCGTGGTAGCTGGCCCGTCGGAACGTGCAAGCTGTCCGGCTGTCCAATCGTCCGACATCAGCGATGCCCGAAGCGTTATACCAGATACTGGGGCGGCACCAGGCGCCCTCGCTCCCGGAGCGGAAGCCGTCGTGGCTCAAGGTCAAGGCGCCCGGCGGCCCGAATTACCTGCGGCTCAAGCAGCTCATGCGCGACCTCGACCTGCACACGGTCTGCGAGGAAGCGCACTGCCCCAATGTCGGCGAGTGCTGGGAACACGGCACGGCGACGTTCATGATCCTCGGTGACGTGTGCACGCGCAACTGCGCCTATTGCGCGGTGGCGCACGGCCGGCCGCCGCGCTTCGATCCGTCGGAGCCAGAGCGCGTGGGGGAAGCCGCCACCGTGATGAAGCTGCAGCACGTCGTGCTCACGTCGGTGGATCGGGACGACCTGCCCGACTTCGGTGCCTGGGCCTTCGCGGAGACCATCCGGCAGATCAAGCTGCGGCGCCCGTCGACGTCGGTGGAGGTGCTGGTGCCGGACTTCCAGGGCCGCGAGTCGTCGATCCTCGCCGTGCTGGAGGCGGAGCCGGACATCTACAACCACAACACCGAGACCGTGCCGCGCCTCTACAAGAAGTGCCGGCCCGGCGGACGATACGAACGGGTGATGGGCATCTTCACGGCCGCGAAGCGCCTTGCCCCGCACATCCCCACGAAGACCGGGATGATTCTCGGGATGGGGGAAACCAACGAGGAGGTCGTCGCTGTCATGCAGGACCTCCGCGCGGTGGACGTCGACATCCTCACGCTCGGCCAGTACCTCCGTCCCTCCGACTCGCACGTCGCGCTCGACCGCTACGTGACGCCAGAGGACTTTCGCCGCTTCTACGACGTCGGCATGGCGATGGGCTTTCGTCACGTCGAGAGCGGTCCCCTCGTACGATCGAGCTACCATGCCTGGGAGCAGGTGCAGGCGGCAGGCGTGTGATGCCATGGATCGAACACATGCTGTCGTCCTCTAGCGCAACACCGTTGTCGTCCTCAGCGCAACACCGTTGTCGTCCTGAGTGCAACACCGTTGTCGCCCTCAGCGCAACGCCGTTGTCGCCCTCAGCGCAACACCGTTGTCGTCCTGAGCGCAACACCGTTGTCGTCCTGAGTGCAACACCGTTGTCGTCCTGAGCGCAGCACCGTTGTCGTCCTGAGCGCAGCACCGTTGTCGTCCTGAGTGCAACACCGTTGTCGTCCTGAGCGCAGCGAAGGACCTGCTTTCACTTGCGGTAAGCGTCACGCCTGGCACGACCAGCGCTTCATCCCTTACTCAGTACCACTATGGCCGCCAAGAAGAAGTCCGACGTCGACACAAAAACTCCCACCGACGCAGTGCGCGACATGGAGCTGCTGCACTCGATGCTGCTCCAGCGCCGCTTCGAGGAGCGATGCGCCGAGGCGTACGCACTCGGCAAGGTGGGTGGGTTTTGCCACCTGTACATCGGCCAGGAGGCGGTGAGCACGGGTGCGCTCAGCATGCTGCGTCCCGATGATTACGTGATCACGACCTACCGCGACCACGGGCAGGCGCTGGCTCGCGGGATCACGCCGCGGAGCATCATGGCGGAGCTGTTCGGCCGCCAGGACGGCTGCGCGCGCGGCAAGGGCGGCTCGATGCACATGTTCGATGCGAACACCAACTTTCTCGGCGGCCACGGCATCGTCGGGGGGCACGTGCCGCTCGCGGCCGGTGTCGGCTTCGCAATCAAGTATCGCGGTGGCGACCAGTGCATCGTGTGCTTCATGGGCGAGTCCGTGGTGAACACGGGCGCCTTCCACGAGGCGCTCAACATGGCGGCGCTCTGGAAGCTCCCCTGCGTGTTCATCATCGAGAACAACCGCTACGGCATGGGCACGTCGCTCGAGCGCGCGTCGGCCATCCACGACATCTACGAGCGCGGCGCCGCGTACAACATGGCACGCCGCCAGTGTGACGGGCAGGACGTCTTCGCCGTGCGCGAGGCCGTGGGCGAGGCGGTGGAGCGCGCCCGCCGCGAGCAGCATCCCACGCTGCTCGAAATCCGCACCTATCGCTTCATGGGCCACTCGATGTCCGACGCAGTGAGCGGCACGTACCGCACGAAGGCCGAGCTCGAGGAGTACATGAAGCGCGATCCCATCGTGCTGTTGCGCACGCGCATGGAGGAGAACGGCTCCCTCACCGAGGAGCAGCTCCAGAAGCTCGACACGGACATCAAGGCCGTCGTGCAGGACGCCTGGGACTTCGCGGATGCGTCGCCGGAATTGCCGCTGGAAGCGCTGTATGAGGACGTGTACGTGGATACGACTACCTGAGAGGACGAGCGGACGAGCGGACGAGAGGACAACGCCTCTCATGACGCAGTCCTCTCGTCCCCTCGCCCTCTCGTCCTCTCGCCTTTTATCACAGACACATGCCAGTCATCACGTATAGAGACGCCCTCGGCGCGGCGATCCGGGAAGAAATGCAGCGCGACGACCGCGTCTTCCTCATGGGTGAGGAAGTCGCCGTCTACCAGGGCGCGTACAAGGTGTCCAAGGGGTTCCTCCAGGAGTTCGGGGAGATGCGCGTGGTGGACACGCCGATCACCGAGCTGGGCTTCGCCGGCGTCGGCGTCGGCGCCGCGATGGTGGGGCTGCGGCCGGTCATCGAGTTCATGACCTGGAACTTCGCCCTCCTCGCCATCGACCAGGTGGTGAACGCCGCGGCGAAGTTGCTCTACATGTCCGGCGGCCAGTTCAAGATTCCCATCGTGTTCCGCGGCCCGAACGGCGCGGCGCTCCAGCTCGGTGCGCAGCACTCGCAGGCGTGGGAGTCGTGGCTTGCCCACATTCCCGGCCTGAAAGTCATCGCGCCGGGCACTCCCTACGACGCCAAGGGCTTGCTCAAGAGCGCCATCCGCGACGACAACCCCGTCTGCTTCCTCGAAGGCGAGATGTTGTACAACACGAAGGGCGAGGTACCCGACGAGGACTACACCATCCCCATCGGCAAGGCCGACCTCAAGCGCGAAGGCGACCACTGCTCGATCATCACGCACGGCAAGATGGTGCTCGTCGCCATGCAGGCGGCCGACCAGCTCGCGAAGGAAGGCATTCGTCTCGACGTGGTCGACCTTCGCACGATCCGGCCAATGGACATCGAGGCCATCACGACCTCGGTGAACAAGACGAATCGCGCCGTCGTGCTCGAGGAAGGCTGGGAGGTGTGCGGCGTGGGCGCGCAGGTGGTGGACTACATTCAGCGCGAGTGCTTCGACAACCTCGACGCGCCCGTGGTGCGCGTGCACCAGGCGGACGTACCGATGCCCTACGCGAAGGGCCTCGAGAAGGCCGCCAAGCCGGACCTGCCGAAGACGATCGCCGCCGTTCGCAAAGTCATGTATCTCGACTGACCCGGGTCACTCATCATGGCAACCAAAGTCTTCATGGAAGCGCTGTCCCCCACGATGGAAGAGGGGAAGCTGGTGAAGTGGCTCAAGAACGAGGGCGACGCCGTCAAGACGGGCGACCCCATCGGCGAAGTCGAGACGGACAAGGCGATCATGGAGCTCGTCGCGCGCGGCGACGGCGTGCTCCGCAAGCGACTGATCAACGAGGGCGATGCGGTGCCCGTCGGTACGCTGGTGGGAGTCATCGCCCCGGCAGACGAGAACATCGATGCGCTACTCGGCCCGGCGACGGGGGACAGCCCGGCCGTCGCCAGCGCTCCGGCCTCGACGGGGGACGGCCCGGCCGTCGCTAGCGCTCCGGCCTCGACGGGGGGCAGCACGCCCATGAAGCAGGAGGCTCCCACCGCTGCGCCACCGGCCGCTCCTGCTGCACTCGAAGCACCGGCGCAACCGAGCGGGCTCACGCGTTCATCACCGCTCGCGCGACGACTCGCCAGCGAGAAGGGCCTCGACCTCGGCTCGGTGCAAGGCTCGGGGCCGAATGGCCGCATCATCAAGCGCGACATCGAGGCCGCCGAAAGCCGTGCGCCGTCCGGCGCGGCTGCGCAGCAGCCAAGCGGGCCGTCAAGCGCAGCAAGCGCGCAGCGCGCGGCAAGCGACCCGTCCGCCGATTTCCAGGACGTCCCCCTCACCCAGATCCGCAAGATCATCGCGAAGCGCCTCGGCGAGTCCATCGGGCCCATCCCCACTTTCTACCTCACGGTGGAGCTCGACCTCAGCCGCGTCATGGAGATGCGGAAAGCCATGGCCGACCTCGGCGCCGACTTCAAGGTGTCGGTGAATGACGTGCTGCTGAAGGCGATCGCAGTCGCACTGTCGCAGCATCCGGAAGTGAACGCGCACTGGCTCGGCGACAAGATCCGCTACCACACTCGCGTGCATCTCGGCATGGCGGTGGCCACGGACGACGGCCTGATCGTCCCCGTCATCTGGGACGCCGACACCAAGCGCATGAGCGAGATCTCGAGGGAAGCGAAGGAGCTGGCCAAGCGTGCGCGGGACCGCAAGCTCAAGCCCGAGGAATTCACCGGCTCGACGTTCTCCGTGAGCAACCTCGGCATGTTCGGCATCGATCAGTTCACGGCGATCATCAACCCGCCCGAGGCGGGGATCATCGCGATCGGGACAAGCGAGGACAAGCTCGTCGTCGTGGATGGCGAGGCGGTGGTGCGCCAGCGCGTGCGCCTCACCATGAGCTGCGACCATCGCATCATCGACGGCGCGGTCGGCGCGAAGTTCCTGCAGACGCTGCGGCGGCTCGTCGAGAATCCGCTGATGCTGGTCTACTAGTGCAGCGGCCCGTCGTCCCGCCAGACGCGAGGGAGATGCGATCGGCGACGGACGCGGGCATTCCTGGCGATAGCGGGGGCGACGAAGGCCGCTGCCCGAACTGCGGCAGCGGGCCCATCGACGCGTATTGTGCGGCGTGCGGGGAGCGCCAACCCTCCCACGCCGACTACTCGGCGCGCGCCGTCGCGCTCGAGGTCGCCAGCGAGTTCCTCAGCGTGGATGGCCGGCTGTGGCGCAGCGTCGTCACGCTGCTCACGAAGCCCGGCCTGCTCACCCGCGAGTACTTCTCCGGGCGACGCGGTCGCTACATGCGTCCGTTTTCGCTGTTCATCCTCCTCAATGTCGCATTCTTCTTCGTGCAGCCGTACACGGGTCTCCTGCGCTACACCTACGCGTCGTATGTGGGCAGCGACGGGCTCCAGCAGATGGCCGAGGAGAAGCGCAACGAGCTTGGCCTCGATCCGACCCGCTTCGCGGAGCGATTCGAGGACACGCTGCAGGAACAGAAGAAGAGCCTGTTGCTCGTGGCGATCCCGGTGTTTGCGCTCACCCTGATGCTGCTGTACCTCGGCAGTGGCCGCGTGTACGTGGAGCACCTCGTCTTTTCCGTCCACGCGTACGCCTTCACGGTGTTCTACCTCACGGCGATGGGCACGGTGTGGTTCGGCATCGCCTCGCTGCTGTACCGTGAGGTGCCGGCGCTGCGACCGGCCATCCAGGCGATGGGCAGCGAGCGCGGCGTAGTCTTGATTCTCGGCACTGGCATGCTGACTTATCTTTCAGTGGCACTCCGCACGTTCTACGGCACGCGTGCCCTGCCGGCGCTCGGCCGCGCCGCGCTGCTGTTCGGCATGCAGGCCGCCCTGATCGTGTTCTTTCGCCATCTGCTCTTTCACACGACGATCGCCGCACTCTGAGCGGTCGCTCCGTTGGCCTCCTTATTTCTTCGCACTCTCCCATGGCTTCCTTCGACGTGATCTTCATCGGTGGTGGTCCCGCCGGCTATGTCGGCGCGATCCGCTGCGCACAGCTCGGCCTCTCCGTTGGCGTCATCGAGCGCGAGGGCCTGGGCGGCACCTGCGTGCTCTGGGGCTGCATCCCCGCCAAGGCGCTCCTCGAGGCGGCCTCCTACGCCGAGAAGATGAAGAAGGCGGCGGAGTTCGGTGTGACGCCGGGCGACGTGAAGCTCGACTTCGGCGTGGCCATGAAGCGCTCGCGCGCCGTGAGCACGCAGAACTCCAAGGGCGTGGAGTTCCTGTTCAAGAAGAACAAGATCACGTGGATCAAGGGGACGGCGAAGCTGGTATCCGCGACGAGCGTCGCGGTCAAGTCCGCCGACGGAAAGGAAGAGAAGCACGACGCGAAGAAGGCCGTCGTCATCTCCACCGGCTCACGCGTGAAGGGACTGCCGCAGATCGGGCTCGAGCTCAACAAGAAGACCGTCATCTCGTCGGACGAGGCACTCATCCTCGATCCGGCGCCGAAAAGCGTCGTCATCGTCGGCGCGGGCGCGGTCGGGTGTGAGTTCGCGGACGTCTTCAGTGCCTTCGGCGCGCACGTGACGATCGTCGAAGTCATGCCGAACATCCTTCCCGTGGAAGACGTCGACTGCTCGAAGGAAGTCGAGCGCGCCTTCAAGAAGCGCAAGATCGAGGTGCTCACCGGCGCGAAGATCTCCGGCGTGAAGGTCGCGAAGGACTCCGTGTCGATGATCGTGGAGGCGGGCGGCGCTAAGAAGGACCTCAAGGCGGACGTCGTGCTCGTCGCGGCGGGCCGCGCCCCGAACATCGAGGACATCGGCCTCAAGGAGCAGGGCGTCCAGCTCACCGATCGCGGCTTCGTGAAGATCAACGCGCGGATGGAGACCAGCGTGAAGGGCATCTACGCCATCGGCGACGTGGCCGGCCCGCCGATGCTCGCGCACAAGGGCGAGCGTGAAGGGGTCATCCTGGCCGAGGTGCTCGCGGGCCATCACGCCCAGGGGCTCGACTACTCCAACATTCCCGGCGCGACGTACTGCCATCCCGAGGTAGCGTCCGTCGGCCTCACCGAGCAGCAGTGCAAGGACCAGAAGCTCGAGTACAAGGTCGGGAAGTTTCCCTTCTCGGCCAACGGTCGCGCACGGACGTCTGGCGAGACGGAGGGCTTCGTGAAGATCATCCGCGGCGCGAAGTACGGCGAGATCCTCGGCGCGCACATCGTCGGCGCACACGCCACGGAACTGATTCATGAGCTCGTGCTCGCGCGCACGAGCGAGTACACGGTGGATGAGGTCGATCTCGCGGTGCACGCGCACCCGACGCTCGCGGAGGCGATCGCCGAGGCGGCGCTGGATTCGCTCGGCAAGATGATTCACGCGTAATCATCGGACATGTCGTCGCGCGCGCTCCTCGTGGTGGACTTGGGAACACTGCCCTTCACGGAGGCGCTCGAGCTGCAGCGTGCGACAGCGCGGGCGCGCATCGGCGGCGAGGTCGACCAGGACGTCCTCCTCCTCGTCGAGCACCCGCCGGTCATCACGCTCGGGCGTTCGTCGAAGCCGCACCATCTTCTTGCCACGCCGGGGCTGCTGGCCAACCGCGGCGTGGAGCTGTTCGAGATCGAGCGCGGCGGCGACGTGACCTTTCATGGACCCGGCCAGCTCGTCGGCTATCCCATTGTCGACCTGAAGCGCCACACGCAGGACCTGCACTGGTACCTGCGTCAGGTGGAGGAATCGCTGATGCGTGCGCTGGTGCGGTTCGGCATCCCGGCGGAGCGACGTAGCGGACTCACCGGTGTGTGGACGAACGGGCGCAAGCTCGCGTCGATTGGCGTCCATGCGCGCGACTGGGTGACCTGGCACGGCTTCGCGCTCAACGTCACCACCGATCTCTCGTACTTCGACTTGATGGTCCCGTGCGGCATCGCCGACGTGCAGATGACGTCCATTTCGCGCGAGCTGCAGACTGATCCTGCTCGCCTGCCGCACCTCGGCGGTGAGGTGCGGGAAGGAGTTGCGCGGGCGTTCGGCGACGTGTTCCAGCTCACCCCGCAGTGGACGGACGCCGACCAGCTCATGCACGCCGTATCGGCTGCGACACGCAGCGTCGCGCGCGAAACATGAGGGCGTCCGGACTGGGCTGGCGCTAAACGACGCGTCGCGCGCCGACGGCCGCAAAGGGTTGCATCAGCCCGACACACCCCGGTGCGCCAAAAAGCGGACGCAGACGGGACTCGGCAGCGCCAGGCGCTTGTCCGTAATGGTGAGCCGACCGCTGTTTTCATCGCGCGAAAAGACGACGACCGCGTTCGAGCGCTGGTTGGCGACCACGAGCCACCGGCCCGTTGGATCGAGGCTGAAGTTGCGCGGCCAGTCGCCACCCGTCGGCATCGATTGCTCGAGGGCAAGCGCGCCACTCGGCGCGATCGAGAAGACGGCGACGCTGTTGTGCCCGCGGTTGGAGACGTAGAGCGTGCGTCCATTCGGCGAGACGTGAACGTCCGCAGGAAAATTCTCGCCCGACGCACCGGGTGGCAGTGTCGAGATGGTCTGCGCCGCCGTGAGCGCACCGGTCCGCGCGTCGCACCGAAAGGCCGTCACCGTTGAATTCAGCTCGCCACTCACGAACACCAGTGGAAGCGTGGGATGAAACGCGAGGTGCCGCGGTCCCGTCCCCGGAGCGAGGACCGCGTCGCTCGCGGCCACGTGTGCGAGTGAGCCCGTCTGCGAATCGAAGTGGTAGACGAAGACGCGATCGGCGCCGAGGTCGGCGGCGAGCACGAACCGATTCGATGGATGCGTCACGACGCAATGCGCATGCGGGCCGGCCTGCCGGTCCGTCACCGGCCCCGTGCCGGCTTGCTGCACCACCTGCGTTGCCTTGCCAATCCCTCCGCGCCGGCGCACGGGCAGCACCGCGACCGTGCCGCTCACGTAGTTGGCCACGAGCACGAAGCGCCCCGCGCGATCCGTGCTGACATAGCAAGGCGCAGCGCCTTCGGATGGCTGCTCGGCGAGCAGTTGCAGACCCCCAGTGGCGCCATCGAGCGCGAATGCTCGTACGGCTCCGGTCGCCCGTCCGGACCAGTGTTCCACCTCGTTCACCGCATAGAGCGTCTTCCCCGAGGGGTGGATCGACAGAAAGGACGGATTCGGACCCGCATCCACCGCGCCGTGCTCCGTGAGCTCGCCGGTTCGTGCGTTCATGCCGACGACGTAAATGCCTTCGCGCCGACCGTTGTCCGTGTAGGTGCCGACGAACAGGAGTGTTCCCGGCAGCCCGGGCGATGCGAGGCCGCGCCATGCGCCGAGTGCTGCGAGCGCGGTGGTTCCGAGAAATTCTCGCCGGTTGAGCGTGGAGTGCGTCGTCATTTCGGGGTGATGAATGCCGGCGATGTGCGCTGCGCGCCGACGCGAGTATACGTCGGAGCCGTATCCGGGACAAAGCCGGAACGCGCCAGGATGCGGCGTTTGGCTTCGGCAACCGTTCGGGCCGCACCATATATTCCCACAATGGCCGATGGTCCCCGTCTCTACCGCCCGCGCGACCGCGACCTTCCGGCGCCGGACACGGGCAAGCTCACTGCCTCCCTCAACGCCGACCAGGCGCGTGCCGTCACGTTCGGCGACGCACCGCTGCTCGTCATCGCGGGCGCAGGCACCGGGAAGACGCGTACACTCATCCACCGCGTTGCTGCCCTGGTCGAACGTGGTGTCGCGCCGGAGCGGATCCTCCTCCTGACCTTCACGCGCCGCGCCGCGGGCGAGATGCTCGGCCGCGCGGAAAAGCTCGTGGGGGCCGCCGGCGCCCGCGTGCATGGCGGGACGTTTCACTCCGTGGGCCACCGCCTGCTGCGCCAGTTCGGGCCGTCCGCGGGCCTGCCCGCGGATTTCACGATCATGGACCAGAGCGATGCCGAGGACCTCATGCAGCTCGCGCGCGGCGCGATGGGGTTCGCGAAGACGTCCAGGCGCTTCCCGAAGAAGGAGACGCTGCACTGGCTCTACTCGCGCCACATCAACACGGAGCTGCCACTCGACGAGCTGCTGCATCGCGACGTCCCGCACTTCCTCGAGTACCAGGAGCAGATCTCGGCACTTTTCGCGGACTACACGCTCCGCAAGCAGGAGCGGAACCTCGTCGACTACGACGACCTGCTGCTGTTCTGGGCCATCATGCTCGAGGCATCGCCCGAACTGCAGTCGCGCATCGCCGGCATGTACGAGCACGTGCTCGTGGACGAATACCAGGATACCAACCTGCTGCAGGCGCGCGTGCTGCGCGGCATGTGCACCGGGCATCGGCGGATCACCGTCGTCGGCGACGACGCGCAGAGCATCTACGCGTTCCGCGGCGCGCACTTCCGCAACATCCTCGACTTCCCGCGACAGTTTCCGGGCGCCACCATCGTGACGCTCGCCCAGAACTATCGCTCCACGCAGCCCATCCTCGACCTCTCGAACATCGTCATCTCGCGGGCGGAGGAGCGGTTCACGAAGGACCTCTTCACCGAGCGGACGGGCGGCGAGAAGCCATGGCTCGTGACCGCGAAGGACGAGGCGCAGCAGACGCGCTTCGTGGTGGACCGCGTGCTCCAGCTGCACGAGTCGGGCGTGCCGCTGCACGAGATGGCGGTGCTGGTGCGCGCGGGCTACATGTCGGCCGACCTCGAGATCGAGCTGGCGAACCGGAAGATCCCGTTCGAGAAGTGGGGCGGCCTCAAGTTCCTCGAGGCGGCGCACGTGAAGGACGTGCTGGCGTTCCTGCGCGTCTCGGAAAATCCCCGCGACGAGGTGAGCTGGTACCGCATCCTCATGCTCATGCCGGGCATCGGCGACACGACGGCGCGCGAGCTGATGAAGGCGATGGAGGAGCGGGCGTGGGATCCCGACGCCTTCACGCACCTTGTCGCGCCGCCGCGCGCGCGCGAGGCGCATCGCTCGCTGGCCGTCCTGCTGCGCCAGCTGCGCGGCGCCACCAACCGCGATGGCGAGGCGGGCGGAGCGAAAGTGGCGAGCGACATCGCGGCCATTCGCGCGCTGTACGACGCGGTGCTGAAGGAAAAGTACGACCGCCCCGAGGCTCGCCTCGCGGACCTCGACCAGCTCCGCACCATCTCCGCCGGATATCCGTCGCGCAGCAACTTCCTCTCGGCGCTCGCGCTCGACCCACCGTCCAACACCCAGGACCTGGCCGGGGGATCGGAGTCGGAGTCCGATGCGCTCGTGCTCAGCACCGTTCACAGCGCCAAGGGCAAGGAGTGGAAGGCGGTGTTCGTGATCTGGGCAGTGGACGGCTGGTTCCCGTCGTCAAAGGCGGTGGAAGACCCCGACGAGCTCGAGGAGGAGCGCCGGCTCATGTACGTCGCGCTCACCCGCGCCAAGGATGAGCTGGCAGTGATCTACCCGATGCAGGTGTACGGCTCGCGCCGGGGTGCGGAGTACTCCTTCGACCAGCTGTCGCGCTTCCTGGATCGCGGGGTGCGCGCCACCATGCAACGCGTCGTGGTGGAGGAGCCGGGTGACGAGCCGGCCGCGCCGCCCGTGGCGTCGCCCGAGATCGACCTGCGGGCGCTCATGCGCGGACGCTTCGGGGCGAAGTAGGTGGTTGCGCAGAAGCCGCCCCCGCGTCTCAGCGCAACGCGGCCAGCCGATTCACTGCATCAAACGGTTTGTCGGAGTCCGACTTCGCGGCCGCGATGATCGCCAGCACCGCACGCCGGAGGTCGCCGCCGTTGCGCGCCAGCACGGTGTCGAATGCGTCGAGGTCCGTGAGGTAGACGCGACGTGACATGAGGATCGCGTTGTCCAGCCGCAGGCGCTCGATGGAGCGCAGGCTGATGGTGCGCAGCAGCGGCCCGACGTCGTGCAGGAGGTGCAGCCGCGCCTCGCCATACAACGAGTCGCGCACCGCGATGCGCTCGGCAATCCGCTCCGGCTCGTCGCCCGGGTGAGCCTTGAAGGCCGAATCGACGCGCACGTACAGGTCGGCCCAGAACCGTCCCATGACCTTCTCGTCCTTCCAGCGCGCCAGCACTTCGTCCGCCGACGCTGCCTCGCCGCGAGCGCGATAGAACCGTTCGGCCCCACGCGCGCCGACGAAGTTGGCGAAGCTCTCGTTGAACACGGCCCCGCCCGACGCATAAAACGTGTTGTGCGTCAACTCGTGGATCACAGTGTTCACGAGGGTCAGCGAGTCGGCCCGGAGCGTCGGCGGCAGGAGCGGATCGTTGAACCAGCCGAGCGTGCTGAACGCGGAAGCGGCGCCGAGTCGCGCGTCGAAGCCGCGGTCGGAGAGGATGCGTTCCTGGCGATGCGCTTCCGCGAAGTCGAAGTAGCCCTTGTACGGCACGCGTCCCACCACGGGAAACCACCAGGTGTACGCCTCGAGCCGGTCCCGGTAGGCGCCGGAGAGAACGAGCACGAGGGTATCGCGATCCAGGCGGCTGAACGTCGTGAAGCTCTGCCCCGTGGCGAGTCCGAGTGAATCGTGGGCGAACTGCCGCGCCGCCAGGACCAGGGCGAGCTTGCTTCGAAGCACTGGCGCCGTGGCGGAGTCGGCGACGAGGGCCGTGATGGACTGTCGGCGCGCGAGGATCCTCGCCTCCTCCCAACCGGCGCGCAGGAGGTAGCGCCCCGTCGGCAACAGGATGAGGCTGGCAACGAGCACCAGTGCGAGCGCGGCCAGCACGCGCAGGGCTGGCCGGATCCATCTAAGTCGTTTATTGGCAGTCACTTCCACACTCGAAACACCATGCCCGGGCCTTTTGACGCCGGGGGTCGCGGTCGCTATCCTTTCCAAGATGTCCTTCGTTCATCTCCACTGCCACTCGGAGTACTCACTCCT
>JBDTYL010000236.1:0-1690 GCA_040005695.1 bacterium
ACGCGATCTACTCCGACGCCATCCAGTTCGGCCCGAATGGCAACCAGACGGTGACCTTCGAGGGCGCGCAGGCACCGGCATATCTCCGGGGACCACGCCGTGCAGCACTGGACCGTTCCCTGCTTCCCCCCGGCGAGATTCGCGAACTCTTCGCGCTCGGCATCCAGGATCCCCGCAGTGCCCAGTACTCGCTCGGCTATCAGCGCCAGTTTGGCGACCGACTGGCCGTGAGCATTGACGGCGTGGTGGTCAACACGACACACCTGCCGAGATCGTGGGATCTCAACCCCGACACGCGCGGCATCGGTCCGGCGGACACCGTCTCGCTGCCGAACAGTGTGGGCGACGGCTATCGACCGGTGCTTCCCGTTGCCGGGAGCTACCGCCGGCACACGACGAGCGAGAGTGGGGGCAGTGCCACCTATCGCGGCCTCTACACATCGGTCACCTACCGCGCCGGTCAGCGGCTGCTGGTCGAGGGCAACTGGGTCTGGTCGCACGCACGAGACAACACCGAGGACATCAATTTCAACGCGACGCAGGGGAACAACTTCGACCTCGAGTGGGCTGACGCAGTGAATGACCGCCGGCACAAGGCGACCCTGCGCACGACGTTCACGGGGATCAACCATCTCACCCTCTCGACGATCGCTGACTACCAGACGGGGCAGCCGATCAACCGGATCGCCTACTTCCGCGATCTCGACGGGTCCGGCGATACCTTCGGCAATGGGTTCCTCGGCAACCAGGACCGGTTCTTTGGCGTGCCGCGCAACGGCGAGCGCCTTCCAGGCAGGTTCCTCCTGCATGGCAGCGTGGCGTTCGCCGTGCCTGGCACCACCCGCTTCAACGGAGCGCTCGAGCTCCGTGCCGACGTGTTCAACGTCCTGAACTCCACCGTCGCGAGCGGCTATGCCAACGGCATTCCCGGCGGCGGTGCGCGCACCCAAGTGGGCCGCCCCGGCGATCCCATCCTGCTCACGAGCGCGGGCCCGCCGCGGCAAGTGCAGTTCTCGGCGCGTTATGCGTTCTGACGGCGCGCGTGTTCTCGAGCGAATGTCGTCAGGCATGGCCTTTCCTGGTGCCGCTGTCCTGGCGCTGGTGCTGGTGACAGCGTGCGCGTCGCGGGGCGACGCAGCCGCCGGTCAGGCCGCGGTGGATTCTCTCGCGCAGCTGCCTTGGGACAGCGTGCTCGCTCGGGGGCGAGGGACGGACGTGGTGTGGCGGATGTGGCGTGGGGATCCGTCGATCAATGCCTACGTCGATGACTGGGTGGCCCCGCGCCTGCGGGACCGATACGGTATTTCCTTGCGTGCCGTCGAAGGTCAGGGACCGGAGCTCGTCAATCAGCTCGTCGTCGAGCGCGAGGCAGGACGAGGCAAGGGATCGGCGAGCCTGCTGTGGATCAATGGGGAGACCTTCGGCAACCTGCGGCGCGAACGGCTGCTCGCCGGTCCATGGTCGGCGCGGCTGCCGAGCGCGGCGTATGTCGACAGCGCGTCCCCCATCATCATGCGCGACTTCGAGCAGGACCCCGCGGGATACGAGAGCCCGTGGGGACGCGTGCAGTTCGCGCTCATCTACGACACGATCCGCACGCCTGCGCCCCCGCGCAGTTTCACCGAGCTGGCCGGCTGGATCCGCGCGCATCCCGGGCGCTTCACGTATGATCAGGGATTCACGGGCACGA
>JBDTYL010000237.1:0-16106 GCA_040005695.1 bacterium
GCGTGGACATGAGCGAGTACATGGAGAAGTTCTCCGTGTCGCGGCTCATCGGCGCACCGCCGGGCTACGTGGGTTACGAGGATTCGGGCACACTGACCAAGGCGATTCGTCGCAAGCCGTACTCGGTCATCCTGCTCGACGAGATCGAGAAGGCGCATCCCGACGTGTTCAACATCCTGCTGCAGGTGCTGGACGAGGGACACCTGACGGACAACTATGGCCGCGTGATCGACTTCAAGAACACGGTGGTGATCATGACGTCCAACGTGGGCGCCCGGGACATCAGCAAGGGCGGCAAGGGCCTTGGCTTCACGCTGGGCGATGCCACCACGTCGTTCGAGCGGATGCAGGAAAAGGTGAAGGAAGAGCTGAAGGTGGTGTTCAACCCCGAGTTCCTGAACCGGCTGGACGACGTCATCGTCTTCCACCCGCTCAGCCGGGAGCACATCACGCAGATCGTCTCGGTGCTGCTCAAGGACGTGCGCAAGCGCATGGCCGAGGACGACCTCACCATCCGGCTGACGGACAGTGCGACGGCGCTGCTGGTGAAGCACGGCTACGACGAAGCGTACGGCGCCCGTCCGCTCAAGCGCTCGATCCAGAAGTACATCGAGGATCCGCTCTCGGACAAGATTCTGCTGGGCGAGTTCTCGCGCGGTGACGAGATCGAAGTCGATGCCGCGGCGGATGGGTCGAAGCTCGACTTCAAGGTGCTGTCGAGCGCATCGAAGGCCTAGTTTCGCTACGGAAGCAACCCGTCGCAGGCCGGCAGGGTCCAAACACGGGGACCCTGCCGGCCTTTTCCTGTGTATATTACGAGATGCGACGTATGATTTCTTCCGCCGTCGCCCTGCTGCTACTGGGGGCGACGGCGCGTGCGCAGGAGCCTGCCGTAGCCGGCGGGCGCTGTGCCACTCCCGACACCATCGTCTTCCATGGCGCCACGCGCGCCTCGGATGCCACCCTGCGCGCGGATGCCGGTCTCGTACCGGGACCCGTGAACTATCGCGCCGTGGAGCGCGCCATTCGTGCGCTTTACGCCACCGGCCAGTTCGAGGACGTGATTGCCAGCTGCGTGCTGACGTCGGACGAGTCGCACGCGAGCCTCGTGTTCGACCTGCGCGAGCGGCCGCTGCTCTTTGGCGTGGAGGTCGCGGGCACGGATCGCGTGTCGCGCAACGACGTGCGCGACCGAGTCGACCTGCTCGTCGGGAAGCCGCTCGATCCGGCGCTCGTCGCGCGCGCCGTACAGCGCATCGACTCCCTGTACCAGGCCGAGGGCTACTATCTCGCCGAGGTGAAACCGGAGACGACGCTGGTGAATGGGCAGGTGCAGCTGCTCTTTCACGTGGACGAGGGCAAGCGACTCGCCGTGTCGGGGGTGAACGTCAGCGGCAACGCCGGCGTATCCGACAAGGACGTCGTGGGCGCCATGGAGACGAAGCCCGAGGGCTTCCTCTGGTTTCGCAAGGGCGAGCTCGATGCCGACAAGTTCGCCGGCGATGTCGGCGAGCGGATCCCGGCGCTGTACTCGTCGAAGGGCTATCTCGACGCCCAGGTGCTGAAGGACACGGTGAAGGTCGATCGCACGCGCGGCAAGGCGCTCGTCGACCTCGCGGTGAAGGAGGGCCCACGCTATCGCATCGGCACGTTCGAGGTCACGGGCAGCCGGCGCTTCTCCAGCGAGGACCTCCAGCGCTTCTATCCGTTTGGTGAGCAGCCCACCAGCATCACGGGCGCCGTGAAGGGCGTGCTGCGCGTCGGCCGGAAGAACGACGATGCGGGCTACTTCGACCAGAGCAAGTGGGACGACGCCACCCGACGGGTGGGCGAGGCCTACGCGAACGAAGGGTACATCTACGCCAACGTCCGCCCCGTGATCGACCGGCGGCACGTCGGTCCGGACTCGGTGCCGACCGTGAACCTGCGGTGGGAGATCGACGAAGGCGCGCCGGCGATCGTCAACCGCGTGGACATCCTCGGCAACGACGTCACCAACGAGTCGTGTATCCGCAATCAGATCTTCGTGGTGCCGGGCGACATCTTCCGCCGCGATGCCCTGATCCGCAGTTACCAGAGCATCGGCAACCTGGGCTTTTTCGAGACACCCATCGCACCGCCCGACACCAAGCGCGCGAACGACCAGGGCGACCTCGACGTGATCTTCCACGTGAAGGAGAAGCGCACCGGCAACGTGAACTTCGGTGCGTCGGTGGGGCAGGGCGCCGGCGTCGGCGGCTTCATCGGCTTCGACCAGCCGAACCTGTTCGGCCTGTGCAAGAAGGGCTCGCTGAACTGGCAGTTCGGCCAGTACATCAACGACTTCAGCCTCACGTACACCGACCCGTTCATTCGCGAGTCGCAGTACTCGGGTACCGTCACGGCGTACCACTCGCAGACCCGCTACTACGTCCAGGACGTGGGCCAGCAGACGCGCGTGGGTGGCCAGCTACAGGTCGGGTTCCCCGTGAATGGGTCGCGCGCCTCGCGTATTTTCGTGTCGTACGGCGCGGAGAAGGTGACGTACGGCAACTCGGGTCTGGTGAGCACGATCAACTGCAGTGTCGTCACCTGCGCCCGCTCCACGCTGGGACTGTCGTACGAGCACGACACGCGCTTTGGACTTCCGTTCCCCACGGACGGCGGCAAGCAAACGCTCGCGGCGCAAGTGAACGGCCTGCTGGGTGGCGCGAAGTACACGCGCTACACGGGCGAGATGCGCCACTACGCGTCGCTGGCCCAGTTCGGCGCCAGCGGCCTCGGCTCCGATCCCATCACGCTCTCGCTGGGCCTGTCGGTACGCGGGGGTGCGGTGTTCGGCGATCCGGGCGGGTTCTACATCTCGCAGAAGTTCTCGCTGGGTGGCGTGCAGTACGGCGAACAGCTCCGCGGCTACGACGAGTTCTCGATCACGCCGCGCGGCTACCTGGAGACCGGGACCGGCACGTCGCAGGCGCAGGCGTCATCGTTCGGCAGCGCGTTCTACACGAGCACCGTGGAGCTCGACCTCCGCATCAACCAGCAGCTCAACTTCGACGCGTTCTACGACGCGGGCAACATCTGGGCGCGTCCGCGCGACTTCAACCCGACACGCCTGTTCCGTGGCGCGGGTATCGGTGCCTCCGTGGTCACGCCACTCGGCCCGCTCGGCCTCGACTGGGGATACGGTTTCGACCGGACCACCAACGGGGTGAAGGATCCCAAGTGGCAACTGCACTTCAAGCTCGGTCAGCTCTTCTAACTTCATGGAGTCTCTCATGCGTGCCTTCCTTCGCGCGGCGTCCGCCGCGCTCCTTCTTGTGGTCGCGGCCAGCGGCAGCGCCGCGGCGCAGCAGAAGTTCGCGTACATCCAATCCTCGATCCTGCTCGACCAGGCCCCGGGCCGGTCCTCCGCGGAGTCGCTCTTCACGCGGGAGTCCGCTCCCGTGCAGGACCAGATCCGCCGCATGAGCGACTCGCTGCAGGCGATGGTCGCCGCGTTCGAGAAGCGTGCGCCCACGCTGACGGCCGTACAGCGCGATGCGCAGGGCAAGGAGCTGCAGGCGAAGCAGGCGGGCTACGAGGCGCGTGCGCGCGACCTCGAGGCGAAGCAGAACCAGCGGCAGAGTGAGCTCGTGCAGCCGATTCTCGACCGGATCAAGCTCGCGATCGAGGACGTGCGCGTGGAGGGCGGCTACTCGTTCATCTTCAACTCGGACGGCCAGGGATCGCCGATCGTCGCGCTCGACAAGAACCTGAACGTGACCGACCGGGTGCTCGCGCGCCTGCGGGCAGGCGGGTCGACGGGAGCCAAGCCTGCGGCCGGTACGCCGGCGCCGGCCCCGTCGGGCGTCACCCGTCCGGTGACTCCGCCGCTCGCGTGAGTCGTGGCGGAAATGCGCGGCGGGCAGTTGCGCGGCGGTGAGGGCTCACGGGCTCTCACCGCCGCGTCGATTGCGGCAGCCGTTGGCGGTACGCTGCACGGTGATCCGTCGGCGATCGTCACGGCCATCGCGCCGCTCGACCGCGCGAAGGCGCATCACGTGTCGTTCCTCGCGAGCGCGAAGTACGCGCCGCTCCTCGCTCTCGCCGACACCGGCGTGCTGCTGGTCGATCCGGCGCTGGCCGAGACCCCCGGGCCCACGCGGGCGCGGGTGGTGGTGGCGAAGCCGTACGAGGCGATGCTCTCGCTCCTGGCCACGCTGCATCCGCCGGCGGCGCATGTGCCCGGCGTGCACGCCACCGCCGTCATCGCACGCGGCGCCGTCCTTGGGCCGGACGTGTCGATCGGTCCGTACGTGGTGCTGGGCGAGGGCGCGCGGGTAGGTGCCCGCAGCCGGCTCCACTCACACGTCTCGGTTGGCGCGGGCGTCGAGATCGGCGAGGATGTCGAACTGTTCCCGGGCGTGACCTGCTATGCCGGCACGCGGCTCGGCGATCGCGTGCGCGCCCATGCCGGCGTGCGGCTGGGGTCGGACGGATTCGGGTACGTCTTCCGCAACGGCGCGCACGACAAGATTCCGCACGTGGGACGCTGCATCGTGGAGGCGGACGTCGAGATCGGCGCCAACTCGACGATCGATCGCGGCAGCATCGACGACACGGTGATCGGCGCCGGCACGAAGATCGACAACCTCGTGCAGATCGCGCACAACGTGCGCATCGGCCGCCTGTGCCTGATCATGGCGCAGGTGGGCATCGCGGGTTCGGTGCACGTCGAGGACGGGGCCATCCTGGCGGGGCAGGTTGGCGTCTCCGGTCATCATACCATCGGTCGTGGCGCGACGCTGGCCGCGCAGGCGGGCGTGTTCGGGAACGTGCCCGCTGGGGAAACGTGGTCGGGGTATCCGGCGCGTCCGCACCGTGAGGCGTTGCGGGCACAGGCGGCGATGTTCCGGCTGCCCGGTATCATCCGCGCGCTCGAACGCCTGCTGCGCCGGGAGGACGAAGGCTGATGCGGCGCACCATCGCCCGCGCGGCCACCATTCGGGGGATGGGGCTGCACCTTGGTATCGCGTGCAGCCTCGAGTTCGTCCCGGCGCGAAGCGGGACGGGCATCCAGTTCCAGCGCCGCGATCTGCCGGGCGCGCCGTGCATTCCCGCGCTCGCGGAGCATGCCGTGCTCAGCGAGCGGCGCACCCAGTTGGGCCACGAGCCGAATGCCGTCCACACGGTCGAGCACGTACTGGCTGCCGTCGCCGCTCTCCAGATCGACGACCTCCTGATCTCGCTGGACGGACCGGAGCCTCCCATCATGGACGGCAGCGCCGGGCCCTTCTTCGAGGCGTTGCGTGGGGCAGGGGTAGCCGAGCAGCCCGGGTTCGTCCAGACCGGCTGGCTCCGCGAGCCGGTGCGCCTGGAGGACGGCGACTCCGTGTACGAGGCGTTTCCGTCCGAGACACTCGAACTGGACGTGTCCATCGCATTCGGACATCCGCTCATCGGTGCGCAGCGCCACGCCATCCGGCTCACCGCCGAGTCATTCGCGCGCGAGTTGGCGTTCGCGCGTACCTTTGGGTTCCTGCACGAAGTCGAGCCACTGCGTGCGCGCGGGCTGATCAAGGGCGCGTCGACGCAGAACGCCGTGGTGCTGGACGACGACGGCGTGGTGGAGAACACGCTGCGGGCGCCGGACGAGTTCGTGCGGCACAAGTTGATGGATTGTGTTGGTGATCTGGCGCTTGCCGGCCTGCGTCTCAGGGCGCGGATCGTGGCGCACAAACCCAGTCATCGCGGCACGGTGCTGTTCGTGCGCGCGCTGCAGGCATCGTTAGCGCGGGAGACCCAGGTGCTCGGAATCGAAGAGATCATGCAGGTGCTGCCCCATCGCTATCCGTTCCTCCTCGTGGACCGCGTGATCGAGATCGAGCCGCAGAAGCGGATCGTCGGGATCAAGAACGTCACGATCAACGAGCCGTTCTTCCAGGGCCACTTTCCCGGTCATCCCATCATGCCGGGCGTGTTGATCGTGGAGGCCATGGCGCAGGTGGGCGGCATGCTCCTGATGGGGGCGGTGCCGGACCCCGCGAGCAAGGTGGTGTACTTCACGTCGCTCAACAACGTGAAGTGGCGCAAGCCGGTGAAGCCCGGCGACCAGCTGCGCTTCGAGCTCGAGCTGCTGCAGGTGCGCGGCCCGATGTGCCGGATGCAGGGCGTCGCGAAGGTGGATGGCGAGGTGGTGTGCGAGGCGGAGATGAGCGCGATGGTGCGCGACAAATGAACGCACGCATTCACGCGACGGCCCTCGTGAGCGCGGACGCGCAGATCGGTGCCGACGTGGAGATCGGACCGTACGCGATCATCGGCGAAGGGTGCACCATTGGCGACCGGTGCGTGATTGGCCCTCGGGCCATGCTCGAGCGCTTCGTGATCCTCGGCAACGACGTGAAAGTGGGCTCGGGCTCGATCCTCGGCGGCGATCCGCAGGACCTCAAGTTCGGTGGCGAGCATACGACGGTCGAGATCGGGGACGGCACGACGATCCGCGAGTACACGACGATCAATCGCGGAACGACGCAGTCGTTCAAGACCACCGTGGGCCGCAACTGCCTCATCATGTCGTATGTGCACCTGGCGCACGACTGCCACATCGGCGACGGCGTGATCCTGGTGAACAGCGTGCAGCTCGCAGGACACGTGTCCGTTGGCGACAAGGCCATCATCTCGGGCACGAGCGCTGCCCACCAGTTCGTGAAGGTGGGAAAGTACGCGTTTGTCGGCGGTTGCTCGCGCATCTCGCAGGACGTGCCCCCCTACGTGAAGGCCGTCGGCAATCCGCTGAAGTTGTATGGCCTGAACAGCGTCGGGCTCACGCGGAACAACTTTCCAGAGGACGTGGTGCACGAGCTCAAGCGTGCCTATCGGCTGCTGTTCCGCTCCGAGTTGAATGTCACGCAGGCGAAGGCGCGCGCCACGGCGGACTTGAAGCCGTTCGCCGAGGTGCAGGAACTGCTGCGGTTCGTGGAGGAGAGCGGCCGCGGAGTCGTCGTCTGAGCACGCGCGTGCGGACGGGCGTCATCGGCGCCGGTGGCCTCGGGCAGCACCACGTGCGAATCCTGCGGGACCTGCAGGGCAAGGACTTCATCGGATTCTACGAGTCGCGCGCCGACCGCGCCGCGCAGGTGGCGACGGATCTGGGCGTCCGCGCGTTTCCCACCCTCGACGCGCTGCTGGACGCAGTGGATGCGGTCACCATCGTGGTGCCGACGCCTGGCCACTACGAAGTGGCGACGCAGGTCCTGGCGCGTGGCATCCACGCCATGATCGAGAAGCCACTGGCGGCCACGATCGAGGAGGCGGATGCCATGCTGGCGCTGGCGCGCGAGCACGGCGCCATCCTGCAGACGGGCCACGTGGAACGGTTCAATCGCGCCATCCGTGCCGCGCTGCCGTATGTCGATGCACCGCGCTTCATCGAGAGCGACCGCCTGTCGCCGTTCAACCCACGCGGCTCGGATGTGGCGGTGGTGCTGGACCTGATGATCCACGACATCGACCTCGTGCACACGCTCGTGGGTGGCAAGGCGTCATCCGTCGCGGCCGTCGGCGTGCCCGTCCTCACCCCCTTCGTGGACATCGCGAACGCACGCCTCACCTTCGACTCGGGCGCGGTCGCGAACATCACGGCGAGTCGCGTCTCGCGCGAGCGGATGCGCAAGATCCGCATCTTCCAGCAGAGCGGCTACCTCTCGCTCGACCTGGCAACGGGCGGCGGCGAATTCTATCGGATGCGCGGCGACGTGGACCTCGCGGCGCTCGCGAATGCGCCACTCGCCCTCGAACAGTTCGTGGAGCGCGTCCCGCTCGAGGCGGAGGAGGGCGAACCGCTGCGGCTGGAGTTCGAGAGCTTCCTGTCGGCCGTTCGGGGTGAGACACCCGTTGCCGTCACGGGCGAGGAGGGTCGCGAGGCGCTCGCGGTGGCGCTGCAGATCGTCCGCGACATCGAGCGCACCATGCCCGTGGCGGGCATCCGATCCGCCCTCGGGGCACGTGCGTGAGATCCTCTTCGTCGCCGGCGAGGTGTCCGGCGACCAGCACGCCGCGATGGTGGCGCGCGCCCTCCGCGACGACGGGGCGCCCTACCTCCTGACCGGTGTGGGTGGCGACGCGATGCGCGATGCCGGCGTGGACCTCGTGGAGCACGCGCAGAACCTCGCGCACTTCGGTTTCGTCGAGCCATTGCGGCACCTTCCGCAGTACCGACGGCTGCGCCGCGACCTGCGCGAGCGCATCGACAGTGGGCGCGTCGCGCTGGTGATCCTCGTGGACTATGGCGGCTTCAACCTCACCATCGCAAAGGTTGCCGCCCGCGCGGGTGTTCCCGTGCTCTACTACATCACGCCGCAGGTCTGGGCATCGCGGGCGGGACGGATGAAGCGCCTGGCGCGCACCGTCACGCGTGCCGCCGTGATCCTTCCCTTCGAGGAGGCGCTGCTGCGCAAGAATGGGATCGCTGCGACGTTCGTGGGACATCCACTGCTCGATCGCGTCGCCGCGCTGCCCGACCGTGCGCGTGCCCGCCGCGAGCTCGGCGTGGGGCCGGACGAGCCACTGCTCGTGCTGTTTCCCGGCAGCCGCCCGCAGGAGATCGCTCGGCACCTCGACGTGTTTGTCGCCACGGCGCGCGAGCTCCAGCGGCGCAACCCCGCGCTCGAGGTGGTGGTGAGCGCGGCGCCACACGTGACCATCCCGCCGGCGCGGTGCCCGTACCCGCTGGTGCACGCGGCGTCGTTTTCGCTGCTCCGCGCGGCGGATGCCGCACTCTGCAAGAGCGGCACGACGACGCTGGAAGCCGCGGTCGCGCTGTGCCCCCTCGTGGTGGCGTATCGCACCGACCGCATCACGTATGCGCTGGCGAAGCACTTCGTGACCATTCCATTCATCGGGCTGGTGAACGTCGTCGCGGGACGGGAGGTCGCTCGGGAATTCGTGCAGGATGCGCTCGTCCCGCACGACGTCGCCGACGCGCTGGCCCCGCTCCTGGATCCGACGAGTGCCGCCCGCGCACACATGGTCACCGAACTGGCGCGCGTGAGGGGAATGCTCGGCGAGGCCGGTGCAGCAAGCCGCGTGGCGGCGATGGCGATCGACCTCGCGTCTTCCCGTCCGGGGGCGGCGTGAGTTCGGAACGTCGCGTGCGCTGGACGGTGCGCGCGGGTGCGGCAGTCCTGCGCCTGCTCGCGAGCACCTGGCGCATGCGATCGCACGACATCGCACCGCTGCATGCGGCACGCGCGGCCAACCGACGCGTCATCTTCGCGCTCTGGCACGGCGAGCTGCTCCCGCTCCTCTGGCAGCACCGCGGCGAGAACGTCGCGATCGTCATCAGCGAGCACAAGGACGGCGAGATCGTCGCACGCATTGCGGAGTCGCTCGGCTACGCCACGGTGCGGGGTTCGTCGTCGAAGGGGGGCAGCCGGGCGCTCATCGGCCTCATGCGCGAGATCGACGCGGGGCGCGACGGGGCCATCACGCCGGACGGGCCACGAGGGCCGGCGCGCGTGTTCGCACCCGGTGCCGCCGTGGCCTCGCACCGCACAGGCGCCTACATCGTACCCATTCGCGCAGCGGCGTCGCGGGCCTGGCGCCTGAAGAGCTGGGACCGGTTCCTCATTCCCAAGCCCTTCGCCCGCGTCGACGTGAGCTATGGCCCGCTCACCGTCGTGGAGGCGGATTCGCCGCGAGCCGCGGCGGCCGAGGCGCCGCGCCTGCAGGCCCTCCTCGATGCGACGCCGGGGTCCTGACGCATGAGTATCGTCGAGACCATCTGGTACGGAGAGTCCGGGGGAGCGCGCGCCGCGCGCGCCGCGTTGCGGCCGGCGAGCTGGCTGTTCGGTGCGGGCGTCGCTCTGCGTGCGTGGACCTTCGAACGGGACGCCGACGCAGGGCAGGCCTCGCCGCTTCCCGCACTGAGTCTCGGTAACCTCACCGTCGGCGGCACCGGCAAGACGCCCATGACCGCGTGGGCCGCGGCGGGACTTCGCGCGCGCGGCGCACGGCCCGCGATCGTGATGCGCGGATACGGCGACGATGAGCCTCTCGTGCATGCTCGCCTGAACGCGGACGTGCCCGTCGTGGTGGACAGCGATCGCGTGCGCGGCGCGGAGACGGCGCGTGCTGGCGGCGCCGATTGCGTCCTGCTCGACGATGGCTTCCAGCATCGCCGCATCGCGCGGGTGTCCGACTGGGTGCTCGTCTCCGCCGAACGCTGGCGCGACGACCTGCGCCTGCTGCCAGCGGGTCCGTTGCGCGAGCCAGTGCACGCGTTGCGTCGCGCCGATGTGCTCGTCGTCACGCGCAAGAGTGCCGTGCACGCCGATGCGCTTCGTATCGGTAACCGGCTGCGCGGACACTATCCGCATCTGGACCTTGCCGTATGCCATCTGGCGCTTGGCGCACTCGTCGATGCACTCACTGGTGAGGAACGTCCGCTGTCGTGGCTGGCGGGCCGGCACGCGACGGCCGCTGCCGCCATCGGGGAACCGGCGGCATTCTTCGCGCAACTCACCGCGGCAGGTGCGCAGCTCGATGCGCGGACGTTTCGCGATCACCATGCCTTTACGCCGGACGACGTCGCGCGACTCACGGCCGCGGCGAATCGACGGGAAGGGCTCATCTGCACGCTCAAGGACGCCGTCAAGCTTGCCCCCCGGTGGCCTGCCGCCGCCGCGCCACTGTGGTATGTTTCCCAGATTGCCGTGATCGAGCGCGGGGATGCGGAGCTCGACCGTGCACTCGTGGCGGTCCTGGCGGCGCGCCAGGCCGTGACCCCAACCGCCGGCCCAGCCGGCCCGAGTTCCATTCCCCATGGCTACCGATCTTCGACTGCCGACTGATAGCATCGTCAAGCCGGATAAGGACCGCTTCCTGAACGAGGAGAATCCGTTCGAGGCGATGATGAGCCGGTTCGACCGTGCCGCACAATTGCTGGACCTGGAGCCTGGCCTCTACAAGGTGCTCCGGCACCCCGAGCGCCAGATCATCGTCTCCGTCCCCGTGATGATGGACAACGGGGAAGTGGAGGTGTTCGAAGGCTACCGCGTGCTCTACAACACGTCGCGCGGGCCGGCCAAGGGTGGCATCCGCTTCGACATGCGGGTGAACCTGGACGAGGTGAAGGCCCTCGCCGCCTGGATGACGTGGAAGTGTGCCGTCGTGAACCTTCCGTTCGGCGGTGCAAAGGGCGGCGTGATCTGCGATCCGCTGAAGATGAGCGCCGGTGAGCTCGAGCGCCTTACGCGCCGCTATACCGCCGCGATCATCCACACGCTCGGCCCGGACTCCGACGTGCCTGCGCCCGACGTCAACACCAATGAGCGCGTGATGGCGTGGATCATGGACACCTACTCCATGCATCATCGCCACACCGTGACAGCGGTCGTCACCGGCAAGCCGGTGGAGATGGGCGGATCACTTGGCCGTCGCGAGGCGACCGGCCGCGGCTGCATGATCGTCACGAAGGAGGCGCTTCGGCACCTCGGCATGCCGATCAAGGGCACGTCCGTGGCCGTGCAGGGCTTCGGCAATGTGGGATCGGTTGCGGCAGACCTCCTCGTGAAGGAAGGCTGCATCATCCGCGGGATCAGCGATCGCACCGGCGCCTACTGGAACCGCGAGGGCATCGACATCGACGCCGCGCTGAAGCACGTGAAGCAGCACCGCTGCCTCGAGGGATTCACCGGCGGCTCGCCAATGACGAACGAGGAGCTGCTCACGTCCGAAGTGGACGTCCTGCTGCCGGCCGCGCTCGAGAACGTGATCACGAGCAAGAACGCGGCGAAGATCAAGGCGAAGGTCATCTGCGAGGGCGCCAATGGACCGACGACGGCTGGCGCCGACAGCATTCTCGCGGAGAAGGAGATCTTCGTGATCCCGGACATCCTCGCGAATGCCGGCGGCGTCACGGTGTCATACTTCGAGTGGGTGCAGGACCGGGGCGGCTACTTCTGGTCGGAAGCGGTTGTGAACGAGCGACTCACCGACATCATGACGCGCAGCTTCGCCGACGTCCTCAACCTGTCGATCCTGCACAAGGTGGACATGCGCACGGCGGCCTACATGGTGTCCATCAGCCGGGTGGCCACGGTGCACCGGCTGCGCGGCGTCTACGCGTAGCAACGGGTGCGCGTCCTGATCGCCGCCGTGGGGAAGCCGCGCGACCGGCACCTTGCGGCGGCGATCGACGATTACGAAACGCGAGCGGCGCGGTACTGGCCGCTCGACGTCGTCGAGGTTCGCGAGGCAGGGCGCGGGATGTCCGCTGAGCTCACGCGCCAGCGTGAAGGGGAGCGCCTGCTCGAGCGCGTGCCGCCTGCCGCCACCGTGGTGGTGTGCGACGAGACCGGCGAACGCCTGACGTCAGCAGCGTTCGCGGCACTCGTGAACGGGGCGCGTGAACGGGCAGCCGACGTGGCATTCGTGATCGGCGGCGCGTTCGGCCTCGCGCCGGCGTTGCGCGCGCGGGCAACGCGGGCCATCCAGCTGGCGCCGTGGACACTGCCACACGAAATGGCCCGCCTCGTTCTTGCCGAGCAACTGTACCGCGCCGGCACGATCGTGCGCGGCGAGCCTTATCATAAGTGACCCTCGTGGCTCGTTTCCGCTTCATTCACCCCGCGCGCGCGCAATGACGGACGTCCGCATCATCACCGAGCCACTCGGCGGATCGGCGCTGTCCCTGTTGCTGCAGGGCGGCACCGCACCAGCGGACTGGACGCGCGAGACACCTCGCACTGCGGAGGCGTGGCGAGAGCGGGCGCGCGAACGCGCGTCCGGCGCGTCCTGGTCGGCACGCTGGTCGGCACTCGAACCGGCGCTTGCCGCGACGAGTGCCGCCGCGGATCGGCTCGAGCGCGTGCGCCGCGAAGGCGGCGTGGTCGTCACCACCGGCCAGCAGCCCGGGCTGTTCGGGGGGCCGATCTACACGTGGAGCAAGGCAATGGGCGCGCTCGCGCTCGCCGATGCACTCGAGCGCGAGACGGGCATCGCGACGGCCGCGATTTTCTGGGCCGCCACGGACGACGCCGATTTTGCGGAGGCGTCCTTCACCGTGCTTGCCGGCGCCGGCGGTGCAGAGGTCCTGCGGAGCACACACACGCCGCCGGCCGGCACGCCCATGGCGCTGGCGGCACTCGGCGATCTCGCGCGCGAACGGTCGCGGGTGCGGGATGCGTCAGGGAGCGCCGCGGATCCTCGCGCGCTCGATGCCATGGATCGGGCATATGGAGATCCACGGCGCTCCGTGGGCGATGCCTACGTCACTCTCATGCGCGAGCTGCTCGCCCCGCTGGGCATGCCCGTTCTCGACGCGTCGCATCCCGCCGTGCGGACCGCGAGTGACGCGACACTCCGGCGCGCTCTGACGTGCGCAAGCGCCATCGAACAGGCCCTGGACGGACGGACGCGCGCCATCCGCGCAGCAGGGCTCGAGCCACAGGTCGTGGACGTCGGAGGCCTGTCGCTGGTGTTCGCGCGCGAGGCGGGTGTGAAGCGTCGCCTGTCCGTCGCCGAGTCCGCGGCCGTCGCCGGCGATTCGGCGGCGTGGCTCACGCCGAATGTCCTGCTGCGACCGATCGTCGAGGCAGCGCTCCTCCCCACGGTCGGCTATCTGGCCGGCCCCGGCGAACTCGCGTACTTCGCGCAGGTCACCGCGGTGGCCGATGCCATGTCGTTGCCGCGACCCCTCGCGCTGCCACGGTGGTCATGTACGCTGATCGAGCCGCAGGTCGCGTTGCTGCTCGATCGATTCAACGTGGAGCCGGACGCGCTCGCACGGCCGGATGCTCTCGAGGGCACGGTGGCCCGGACGGCGATGAGCGAGCCCACGGCCGCGGCCCTGCGCAGCCTGCGCGCGACCATCCAGGCACTGCCGGCGTCGCTCGCACCCGAGGCCGAACCGCTTGGCCTCGGTGCTGCAGTACAGGGCTCGATGCAATCCCTTCTTCATCGGCTCGACCGCCTCGACCGGCGTCTCGTGGCAGGCATCAAGCGGCGCGAACGCGACCTCCTGCGCGACGTCGCGACGCTCCGTGCGGCGCTGTATCCGCTCGGCAAGCGGCAGGAACGTGCGCTCAACCTGGTTCCGGCCCTGAGCCGGCATGGGTTGGCGCTCCTCGGCGAGATGCGTGCGGCGGCAGGCAGCCACGCGCGCAAGCTGATCGCGCCGAGTCGCGCATCGTGACGGCGCCGGTGTCGGCCCCGAAGCCCCGAAGCTCCGGGCGAAGCTCGGCGCTCATCGGTGCCGGGATTCTGCTCTCGCGTGTGCTTGGCCTCCTTCGCCAGACGCTGATCGCGCGCTATCTCGGCGCGGGTGAGGCGTCGGACGTGTTCAACGGCGCATTCCGCATCACCAACTTCCTGCAGAATCTCTTCGGGGAAGGCGCCCTGTCGGCGTCCTTCATTCCGATCTATGCGCACGCGCTCGAGAAGGGCGATGAGCGCGAAGCGGATCGCATCGCCGGCGCCGTCGCCGCGATTCTCGCCATGGTCACGGCCGTGATCGTGCTGCTGGGCATCCTCGCGGCGCCGCTGGTCACGAAGATCATTGTCGGCGGCTTCACCGGTGCGAAGTTCGACCTGACCGTGCGCCTCACACGGATCTTCTTTCCGGGCGCCGGCATTTTCGTCCTGAGCGCCTGGTGTCTCGGCATCCTGAACAGTCACCGCCGGTTCTTCCTGTCGTACGCCGCGCCGGTGTTCTGGAACCTCGTCATGATCGGCACGCTGCTGTTCTACGGACCGCGCTACAACGAAGTCGACCTCGCGGTCGCGCTCGCGTGGGCTTCAGTGGCGGGTGCGGCGCTGCAGATGGCCGTCCAACTGCCGTCGGTGTTCTCCCTCGTTCGGCACCCGCGCTTTGTTCCTGATTTCGGGTTTCCGCCCGTGCGCGAGGTGGTGAAGAACTTCTTTCCTGCATTCGTCAGTCGCGGTGTCGTGCAGTTGAGCGCCTTCGTGGACCTGCGCCTGGCCAGCAGCATCGCGTTCGAAGGCTCCGTGGGCCTGCTCAGCTACGCGCAGACCATCTACGTGCTGCCCATCAGCCTCTTCGGGATGGCGGTGTCTGCCGCCGAGCTGCCCGAGATGGCACGCGAAGGCGGTACCGACGCGGCGGCGTCGGGCCGGCTGCGCGCTCGGCTCGACGCCGCCATTCCGCGCATTGCATTCTTCTGCGTACCGTCGGCGCTCGCCTTCATCTTCATCGGCGACGCCATTGCCGGCGTGCTACTGCAGCACGGGCGCTTCAGCCACGCCGACAGCCTGCACACGTGGGCGATCCTCGGCGGTTCCGCGGTGGGCCTCGTGGCGAGCGCGCAGGCGCGGCTGTACTCATCGGCCTTCTACGCGATGCGCGATACGCGGACGCCGCTCTGGTTCGCCGTGGCGCGCGTGACACTCACCGGCGCGCTCGGCTACCTGGCGGCGTATCCCCTTCCGGCGCTGCTTGGCCTGCCCCCATGGACGGGCGTGGCGGGCCTTACGGCATCCGCTGGCATCGCGGGGTGGGTGGAGTTCTACCTGCTCCGTCGCGCGATCGGCCGCCGTATCGGGCCGTCCGGAATGGCGAAGGGACAACTCGTGCGCTTGTGGACAGCTGGACTCGCGGCGGGCATCCTGTCCCTCGCGCTCATGCGGATGTTCTCCGCCGCGCACGCGTTCCTTGGCGGCCTGCTCGCGATGGGCACGTTCTCCGTCGTGTATGGCGCCGTGACGGTCGCCCTGGGCGTGCCCGAGGCACGGGCACTGATGAACCGCGTCCTCCGCCGCTAGGCACGAACGATCGCATCCGCGTCGGGGTATATTCAGTCATGGCTGTACCCGACGCGGTGCTCGACAAGATTCCCCATCTGCCCGAGTCGCCCGGTGTCTACCTCTGGCGTGACGCGGACGGCAAGGTGCTGTACGTCGGCAAGGCCAAGCGGCTCCGGTCGCGCGTGCGCAGCTACGTCGCCGCCGACCACGCGGAGAGCATCAAGACCCGCCACCTCATGCTGCAGGTCCGCGGACTCGACACCATCGTGGTGCCAAGCGAGGCACACGCGCTCATCCTCGAAGCGAACCTGATCAAGGAGTACCGGCCGCGCTTCAACATCGCGCTGCGCGACGACAAGTCGTACCCGTACATCAAGGTC
>JBDTYL010000238.1:0-3481 GCA_040005695.1 bacterium
GCCCCGACGACATCTACGTCTCTCCCTCGCAGATCAAGCGCTTCGACTTGCGCACCGGCGACACCGTCAGTGGGCAGGTCCGTCCGCCGAAGGAGTGGGAGCGCTACCTCGCGCTGCTGAAGGTGGAAGGCGTGAACGGCGGTGAGCCGGACGCGGCCAAGGCACGCGTGGAGTTCGAGAGCCTTCACCCGCGCTATCCGGACGGCCGCCTGCGGCTCGAGACGCGCGAGGGCGACCTGAGCATGCGCGTGCTCGACCTCATCGCGCCCATCGGCAAGGGACAGCGCGGCCTCATCGTCGCCCCGCCCCGCGCCGGCAAGACGATCCTGCTCCAGAAACTCGCCAACGCCATTGCCGAGAACTATCCGGAGGTCACGCTCATCGTGTTGCTCATCGACGAGCGTCCCGAGGAGGTGACCGACATGCAGAAGCACGTGAAGGGCGAGGTGATCAGCTCCACGTTCGACGAGGAAGCGACGCGTCACGTCCAGGTCGCCGAGATGGTGATCGAAAAGGCGAAACGGCTCGTCGAGTCCGGGCGCGACGTCGTCATCCTGCTCGACTCCATCACGCGGCTGGCGCGCGCCCACAACGCCGTCATCCCCAGCGGCGGCAAGATCATGTCCGGCGGCCTCGACGCCAAGGCGATGGAGAAGCCGAAGAAGTTCTTCGGCGCTGCGCGCAACGTCGCCGACGGCGGATCCCTCACCATCATCGCGACGGCCCTGATCGAGACGGGCTCCCGTGCGGACGAGATGATCTTCGAGGAATTCAAGGGCACCGGCAACATGGAGCTCGTCCTCGCCCGGGAGATCGCGGAGCGCCGCATCTATCCCGCCATCGATATCAACCGTTCGGGGACGCGCAAGGAAGAGCTGCTGTTCACGCCGGAAGAGCTCAATCGCGTGACGCTGCTGCGCACCTTCCTCGCCGACATGCCCGAGCCCGAGGCCATCGAGTTCCTCCTCAAGCAGATGTCCCGCTCGAAGGACAACAAGGAGTTCTTCGTCCAGATGCGCGAAGGGTGAACGGTGACGCCCCGACGGCCATGATGCCGGCGTCACGCGCCAGGTGGATGGCGATCGACTGGGGCGAGCGGCGCATCGGACTCGCCATCAGTGACCCCACCGGCACCATCGCATCGCCCGCGGGCGCCATCGAGCGCCGCATCGGCAAGCGCGCGCCGATCGCGGAGCTCGTCCGCCGCGCCGCGGCGCTCGAGGCACTCGGCATCGTCATGGGCCTGCCCCTCGACGGCGAGGGAGACGACACGCCGCGATCGCTCGAATGCCGTCGTGTCGCGACGGAGCTTGCGCAGCGCACGCGCCTGCCCGTGGCGCTCCTGGACGAGCGGTTCACCACGGCGGCGGCGCTGCGCGCCGTGCGCGCAATGGGCGGCAGCACGCGAGGCCGCAAGGCGGACGTCGATGCCCTCGCCGCCACCGTCCTGCTCCAGCAGGCCATGCGCATGCAGGAACTGCCCGCTGTCTCTCCCGTTACCGGCGTGGACCCACATGACCCCTAGTGGCGGCAGCTCCGGGATGATTGCACCCACCTTCGCACCGCGGCGTGCCTCACCACGCGCTGCCTGGCGCTGGCGCGCGTTGATCGGTGTGCTGGCCCTCGCCGGGTCGGCAGGCTGTCGTGATGTCAACACGAAGAACGTGCACGTCGTGGTGCCACGCGGCGCCAACCTGCGCGTGGCCGCCGAGTCGCTCGCGCGCGTGCATGTCGTGCGGAACGCGACGGCGTTCCGGTTCTACGCCATGCTTCGCGGCCGCGACCGATCGATCAAGGCGGGCACCTACATCATCAGCCCGAAGCTCTCGTGGGCCGAGGTGCTCGACGTGTTGCACGGCGGCAAGAGCGTCGAGCAACGCATCACGATTCCCGAGGGCTGGTCCCTCGAACAGATCGTCCCGCAGCTCGCGCGCGTGCTCGGCGCACCGGTGGATTCCGTGCGCGCCGCCGTGCGCGACACCGCCCTGCTGCACCAGCTCGACATTCCCACTGCCACGCTCGAAGGCTATCTGTTCCCGGATACGTACGTCTTCCCCGACGCCACGACACCGCGCGCGGCCGTGAAGCTGATGGTGAACCGCTTCGAGCAGGTGTGGCAGCCGCAGTGGGACTCGCTGCTCCAGGTCCGCGCCATGAGCCGGAACGACGTCATGGCACTCGCGGCCATCGTGGAGAAGGAGGCCAGGCTGCCGGAAGAGCGGCCGGTGATCGCGGCGGTGTACGTCAACCGCCTGAAGGCCGGCATGCGGCTCCAGGCCGATCCCACGGTGCAGTACGCGATCGGGCATCACGTGGCCCGCGTGTTCTACAAGGATCTCGAGATCGACTCGCCGTACAACACGTACCGCAATGCCGGCCTCCCGCCGGGTCCCATCGCGTCGCCGGGACGGCCTTCCATCCTCGCGGCGCTCACCCCGGCGAACGTGCCCTACCTGTATTTCGTCGCGCACCCCGACGGCCATCACGAATTCACGAAGGACTTCGCGGCGCATACGCTCGCCGTGAAGCGCGCCCGCCAGGAGTGGGACTCGGTGGCCGCCGTGCGACAGGACACGTCGCGCGCGACACCGGTGAATGTCCTTCCGGGATCGGTGTCGTCTCCCGCCGCGCTCCCGACAGGCGCCGTGCCGCGGCGGCGGCCCTAGTGGAATATCCGGCGCGGTGGAGTCCTGCATCGCTGCGCCTCATTGCCATCACCGACTCGCTGCGCGATGGTATCGACGGGCTGGTCGCGCGCGTTCGGCTCGCCGTGGACGGCGGCGCGACGATGGTGCAGCTGCGGCTGCAGGCGGAGCCACCGCGGGTGCTGGTGGATGTCGCCCGTGCGCTGATCGCTGCGGTGCCCATGGTCCCCGTGCTCGTCAACGCGCGCGCCGACGTCGCCCTGGCCGCCGGCGCACACGGCGTGCACCTCGGTATCGACGACCTGTCGCCCGCTGCGGCGCGGCGCTTCCTCCCGGCCGACATGCTGATTGGCGCGTCGGTGGGTGGCGACGACGACATCGCGCGGGCGGCGGGGGCGCACTTCGTCACGATCGGGCCCGTCTTTGCTCCCGGCGGGCGACTCGATGCCACCGACGCGCTGGGCGCTGCGCGGTTCGCGGAGCTGGCGCGCAAGGTGGCATTGCCTGCCGTGGCGGTCGGTGGGTTGACCGTTCAGAATGCACGCGCGATGCTGTCGGCGCGCGCCGTGGGCATCGCGGTGATCAGCGCTCTTCTTTCCGCGCCGAATCCGTTGCAGGCAGCCCGCGCGCTCCGTGACGCCCTGGACGCCAGCGGAAGCTGATGTCGGGGACGTCGGTCTCTTCCTCGCCGGTGCGTCGCTGGTGGACGGGGACCTTCCACGTGGCGACCTCGCGCTCCGTCTGGACGATGCGGGCGAACACGGGCGGCAGCGCGAACAGCGCCACCAGCTCCGGATCGAACAGCGTGCCGCGTCCCTCGAGGATGATGTCGCGGG
>JBDTYL010000239.1:0-5665 GCA_040005695.1 bacterium
GGGAGGCCCTGGGGAACGTGGCCCCGCTCGTGGTGCCGGACGGCCAACTCTTCGTTGCCATCTACAACCGGCAGGTCTACTGGTCGAGTTTTTACACGCGCGTAAAGCATGCGTACGTGCGGGTGCCGGCCATCGGCAAGGTCCTGATTGGCGGCGCCTACATTGGCGGGCAGGTGGTCAAGGGCGCGATAAAGGACATCCTGTTTCTCCGCGACCCCCTGAAGCGGTATCGCGACAAGCGCAAGTCACGCGGCATGTCGACGTGGCATGACTGGATCGATTGGGTCGGTGGCTACCCCTTCGAGGTCGCGGCGCCGGAAGAGATCTTTCGGTTCTTCCGCAGTCGGGGATTCACGATGCGTGAGCTTGTCACGTGCGCGCCCGGTCACGGTTGCAACGAGTACGTCTTCGTTCGCGACCATGGCTCGGCTGCGGCACTCGTCGCCAGTCCCGCCGCAGCAAGCGCGTCGCGATGACGTCGACCGAGAGCAGGCTTCACGTGGATGGACACTCGGCGGAGGTGGCTCGCGGAGAGCGTTTCGAGTTTGGCGCGAATTGGGCCCGATTCCTCGCGCACCTCGACGACGACCGCATCCTGGCCGCCGAACGGTCACTGCAGGAGATGCTCGGGCTGACTTCACTGGCAGGCTACCGCTTTCTGGACGTCGGGTCGGGGAGCGGGCTCTTCAGCCTGGCAGCCCATCGCCTCGGCGCGGAGGTCCATTCGTTCGACTACGACCCCGCGTCCGTGGCGTGCACTCGTGAGTTGCGGCGTCGCTACTCGTCCGATTCCCCCACGTGGGTTGTGGAGGAAGGGTCCGCGCTCGACACCGGGTATCTCGCCACGTTGGGCACATACGAAATCGTGTACTCGTGGGGCGTTCTCCATCACACGGGGCACATGTGGGATGCATTGCACAATGTTGCCGCGTTGGTCCGTCCGCACGGCCGATTGTTCATCGCCATCTACAACGATCAGGGCAGTGCCAGCGTCAGGTGGGGATGGCTGAAACGACTCTACAATGCCGCGCCGTCCATGCTGCGGCCGCTGATCGTAGGCCTCGTGGTGGTGTCTTGGGAACTGCGCGCGATGATCGTCCGTCTTCGGCAGGGCAGGAATCCGTTGCCGTTCGCGGAGTGGCGTCAGGAGGGTCGTGAGCGGGGCATGTCACCATGGCACGACTTCGTGGATTGGGTGGGTGGGTATCCGTTCGAGGTGGCCACTCCCGCTCGTATCGAGGAGTTCTACCGCGTTCGCGGCTTTCGGCCGGACCGCGTGGTCTCCTGCGGTTCGGGGCACGGATGCAACCAGTATGTCATGACGCTCGGGGACGCTCGGGCCTGAGGGCCGACCTATGATGCCTCGGGGCCAGGAACGGCGCGATTCGCGGACCGCGAGCGTCGCCGCGGATCGACATCTGAGACGCGCGACGGGGCGGCCTGACGCCGCGGCACGCACCGCAAAGCGACGGACGGAGAGAGCGATGGGAGAGGATGGCGCAACACGCTGAGGAAGTAGCGCGCGGGGAGCGATTCGAGTTCGGGGCGAACTGGACGCGCTTTCTGGCGCACCTGGACGAGGCCCGGATCGTGGAGGCGGAGCGGTCGCTGCAGACGATGCTGGGCGTGTCGACGCTCGCGGGCCGCCGCTTCCTCGACGTGGGGTCCGGGAGTGGATTGTTCAGCCTCGCGGCACGGCGGCTCGGCGCGGTGGTGCATTCGTTCGACTACGATCCGGCGTCGGTGGCGTGTACGCGCGAGCTGCGGCGTCGCTATTTCCCGGACGATGCCGGATGGGTGGTGGAAGAGGGTTCCGTGCTGGACCCGGCGTTCCTGGCCACGCTGGGGCAGCATGACATCGTGTATTCGTGGGGGGTGCTGCACCACACGGGACGGATGTGGGAGGCCCTGGGGAACGTGGCCCCGCTCGTGGTGCCGGACGGCCAACTCTTCGTCGCCATCTACAACCAGCAGCCGCTCCTCTCGCCATTCTGGACGCTGACCAAGCGTGCCTATAATCGCGGGGGTCGCCGGGTGAAGTCGATCATGGACGTGGCGTTTTACGCCGCTTTCGCCGGGCCGTCGTTCGTGTGGGACGTGCTCCGCGGTCGCAATCCTCTCGACCGGCACCGTGGTCAAAACCATCGAGGAATGAATTTGTATCGTGATGTCGTGGACTGGATTGGCGGATGGCCGTTCGAGGTCGCACCCGTGGACGCCATTGTACGTTTTTACGAGGCTCGCGCATTTGCACCGACCACGGTGGTTACTTGTGGCTGGAAGCATGGATGCAACGAGTTTGTGTTCCGACGCGCCGGTTGAGCTTGCATGCCGACCGACGTGTTGTTCCTCACCCAGAATCTCGACCGCGGCGGTGCTCAGCGACAGCTTGTCACGCTCGCGCGCGGACTGGCGCGGCGCGGATATTCCATTACGGTGGCGGTCTTCTATTCTCGCGGGAGTCTTTGGCCTGAGCTGGAACGGGACGGCGTCCGCGTCGTCGCCCTGGAGAAGCGGGGTCGGTGGGATGTTGCCACGTTCTTGGCGCGCATGGGCACACTCGTTCGGAACGAACGTCCGCGCGTGATTCACGGCTACCTGGATGTCCCGAATGTACTCGCCCTTCTCCTCCGCCCGGTGGCCCGCGGAGCGCGCATCGTTTGGGGGGTGCGCAGCGCCTATGTGGATTGGGATCGTTTCGACCGCCTCACTCGACTGACGTTTTCCCTTGCGTGTCGCCTCTCCCGGTTTGCGGACCTCATCATCCTGAACTCCTTCGCGGGCCGTGAACATCATCGCGCGCTGGGCTATCGCGCCGACCGGATGGTCGTGGTGCCGAACGGTATCGACACCGAGCTGTTCGCACCAGATGCCGCCGCGCGCGCGTCCGTCCGAACGGAATGGGGCGTGGGCGAAACTGACATACTCATCGGCCTGGTCGGTCGCATCGATCCCTTGAAGGGCCATGACACCTTCCTCCACGCGGCCGCCGCCGTAATGCGCCGGCATCCCGGTGTCCGCTGGGTATGCATTGGCGGTGGCGATGCGCAGCTGCTGGGCAGGCTCCAGGCCCTCGGCGAGCAGCTGGGCGTCGCGCGCGCCCTTCGATGGGTCGGCGAGCGACGCGACATGCCGGCAGTATACAATGCGCTGGACGTGGCCGTGTCGCCCTCGATCAGCGAAGGATTTTCCAACGTGATCGGCGAGGCGCTCGCTACCGGAGTCACGTGCGTCGCCACTGACATTGGCGACTCGGCTCGGATCGTCGGCGACGTGACGCTCGTGGCGCCGGTGAACGACGTGACAGCGCTCACTCGCGCGATCGAAGTGGCGCTCGAGCGCGTCGGGCCTGATTCGCGTGCGAGTCGTCGCGCCCGCATTCTCGACCAATTCAGCGTGAGCCGACTGGTCTCGAGTACAGTGGAGGCTCTGCATCTTCCGCCTGTCGGGTTCGAGACAACGCTTGCCTGAGTCGTCTGTCCTGATTCTCGCGCCATCCGGCACGTTCTCCGTGCGGTATCAGCGTACGCTGGCCGTCCTGACCGTGCTTGTCTTTTTCTCTGGCGTAACGGTCTGGTCTTTCGATACCGGCCTGTCGCCGCTCGCGCCGAATCGCTGGCTCGCGCTGTTCGCGGCGATGTCGCTCCCGCTGATGGGGCCGCGTCATTTCGTCGCGCTCGCGCGCGCACCGCTTTTCCGATGGGCCGGCGCCTACCTCGCGATTACCGCGGCATGGGTTCTCGTCGGGGACCCGGGCGACATTGGCGTCGTCCAGGCGCAATATCGCCTGTTCGCGGTTGCCTTTCTGACATTCGCGCTTGTCGTCTTCGCCGATCCCTGTACGCACATACCGGCCCGGCGCGCCATGGCGGCTTGCGTGGTCATGAACGCGCTCCTTAACGTCTACGACCTCACGCACCCGCTGGCATTCAGTCGGGACATCGGTCGAGCCGCGGGCCTCTATGTGAACGCGAACATCAGCGGCGCCGCGCTCGTCCTGGGGATCCTCCTCAGCTTTGGCGTCCTCCGCGGCCTCGCCCGCCATGCGTTCGTGATCGTGGGCGTGGTCGGTGTGCTCGCTACACAGTCGCGGAGCGCCGCGCTCACGCTCGTCGTCGCGTTGCTCGTGTTGACTGCCGGGGGGGAGTTGCGCGTCCTGCGATTGGCCGGTGTCGCGCTCGTCGCAATCGTGATCGGGGTTGCCGGTCTCTGGCTGAGCGGGCAGCTCGCGCTTCTCGCGCCGCTGGTATCGTCGGGGGAGTTGCTCCAGCTGACGCGACTCACCTCCACCTCTGGTGACGCGTCGGTCGGAGATTTCTACAGCACGCAGTCACGGCTTGAATACGCGCGGGCAGCGTGGACGTCCTTCACCAACTATCCACTGCTCGGCGGCGGCATCGGAACGTCGGGCTACACCCACAACATGTACCTGATGCACCTGGCCGATCATGGCGTGCTCGGCCTCTTCATTTATCCATCCTTCGTTCTTGCGGCGTTCGCACCCTTCCGCGGACCGGACCGACGAATGCTCGCCGCTGCGGCCCTGGCGTTAGGGGTGTGGGGGCTGTTCAGTCACAATGCGCTCGAAGAAATGCACACCCTTCTCGCCGCCGCCCTCGGCGCCAGTCTGTCGCGCCTGACGGTTGAAGCGCCGACTCCGGATGTCGACCCTCACCGCGCTGGTGTATGATCGCTTACCTTCCGCCCGGCATCCACGCCGACTTCTTTTCGCTTCAACACGCAGGCAGAGCAGCGCAGTTCAGTCCAGCTGCCGTTACGACTTCCACCGAGTTTGTTCGAGTGCACAAGCCGCGGCTCGTACTTCTGGTCATTCCTCCGCGCTCGACCCATCGTATGCGCGAGCGCAGCATCGGCGACGGCGAAGTTCCGCGCCGGATGGCGATGCGGGGCGGCGCGTGAGCGCGCGCGTGGAGGATGCCGGGTTGATTGGCGACTCACGGCTGGTGGAGCATCACCGGGCGATGTTGGGGGGCATGGGAGTCAGCCTGCAATCAGGGGCGACCGTGCTCGACTTTGGGTGTGGGGCTGGGCGGCGCGTCTACCAGTATCGGAAGGCCGGCTTTCGCGCCTTCGGCGTCGACTTCCCCGATGACTGGTCGTCCCTCGAACGGACATGCGTCGCCGACGGACTGGCCCTGCCCGGTGAGGCGCTGTGTCGCGCGCTCGAATCCGCCCCGTATCGCATTCCGTTTCCAGACGCGTCGTTTGATTTCGTCTTCAGTGAGCAGGTCTTCGAGCACGTGCAGAATTATGAAGAGGCTATCGCCGAGATTCATCGCGTGCTGAAGGCGGATGGGTGTACGTTGCACGATTTCCCGGCGCGCTGGCGACCAATCGAGGCGCACGTTCACGTGCCGTTCGCAGGCGTATGGCGGAGCCGTTTCTACCTCGGACTGTGGGCTCGGCTCGGCGTACGCAACGAGTTTCAGCACGGTCTCGCCGCAGACGAGGTGACTGCGCGCAACGCCGCGTACCTGACGACGCAGACGAAGTACTTGCCAAAGCGGGAGATCGCGCGGCACTTCGAACGCTATTTCCGCATCGTACGCTTTGCCGAGAGCCTCTTCATCCAGCACAGCTGGGGGCGACTGCATCGCCTTTCGCGCCTCGCACAACTGGTGCCGGGTGTCGACCGCGTCGCGGT
>JBDTYL010000240.1:0-4069 GCA_040005695.1 bacterium
TTGATCATCGCGTCGAGCACGCTGAACATCGTCGTGTTCACGGCAATCGCGAGCGCGAGCGCCAGCGTCGCCGTGATCGCGAAGGTCGGCTGCCGCAGCAGCGTGCGCGTGGCGATCCGGACGTCGCGCCGGAGCCCGATGAGCCACGCGAAGGCGTTGTCGTCGAGCGCAACTTCCTTCGCCTGTTGCACGCCGCCGAACGCGACGGCGGCCTGCCGGTGCGCCTCGGCCGGCGGGATTCCGCGCGCTATCAACTCCCGGGTTTCGAGCTCGAGGTGCAGGCGCATCTCGTCGTCCATTTCGGTTTCGACGTTTGTGCGCTGGAACAGCGTCCGGAGGGACCGCTTCAGTCGTCGCGCGGCGGCCATTTGTCGTTCAGGTGGCGGCGAGCACGCGCGCGACCGCGCCCGAGAACAACCGCCACTGCTCCTGCTCGGCGAGGTACTGCGCCCGTCCGGCGTCGGTGAGGGTGTACACCTTCACCTTCCGCCCCTCGGGCGACGTTCCCCACTCGGCGTCGATCCACCCGCGATCCTCGAGGCGGTAGAGCGCTGGATAGAGGGAGCCCTGATTGACGGCGAGGACCTCCTCGGAGAGCTGTCGAATGCGTTTCGACACCCCCCAGCCGTGTAGCGGGCCGAGGAGGAGCGACTTGAGGATGAGCAGGTCGAGGCTGCCCTGAAGGAGGTCCGTTCGTGGAATCATCTGGCCGTCCGATGCCTAGAGATTCGACAATAGTGATGGGACAGTTGTCGAATGTCAAGGTATCATACGCGTGTGGAACGAGCCTTTTTACCGCCGTTTGCCAGCACCGGACAGGTGGTTCAGTTGCACTCGATCGAATTTATGAATCAATTTCAATTCATACGTGCGTAAGTTTGACGTGGACGTGAGCACGATCCGCGCGCTCCATGACGGGCGGCAGCGGCCGATTCTATAGTCTCACTCGGAACCGGATCGGCAGGTCGACGTCGGAGGAAACAGAACTGCCTCACGTCCCACGACATTGTCGTGGCCCTGCCTACGCCGCGCGCACGACCTCGTCCACCATGAGATTCCGCGCAAAGCAGATCTCGTTGCACGCAAAGCGTCGCACGCAGCCCAGGCAGTCGCGCCGGATCTTCTCGGGGTAGCGCGCACGGTCCACGCGCAGGTAGCCGATGGCCGAGAAGAACTCCGGTTGGAGCGTGAGCGCGAAGACGTCGTAGATGCCGCGCTTCCGCGCCAGTCGTTCCACCGCATCGACAATGGCGCGGCCCAGTCCCTTGCCATGCGCCTCCTTCGACACCGCAATCGCCGCGATCTCGGCCACACTCGGCGAATACTCCTTCAGTGCGCCGCAGGCGAGCAGATCGCCCGCGGTATTCTGCACGACCACGTAGTCGTCGATGGCCAGTGCGATCATCTCCGGCGACCGGCGCAACATCTGGCCCTCGTCGGCGAAGCTGTTGTTCAGGCGCGAGACTGCCGCGGCATCCTGCGGCCGGGCCCGACGCACGAACAGGTCAGGGGCCATCAGAGGACCTCTTCGAGGATCTGCAGGCCGCGGAGCAGTTCGTCCTGGGTAGCCACGAGTGGCGGCAGCATGCGCACCGTGTAGTCGCCGGCGGAGCAGACGAGCAGGCCGCGACCGAGCGCCTCGCTGACGACGTGGGCCGCCGTGCCCATCACGTCGATACCCCACATGAGGCCCACACCGCGCACCTGGCGGATGCGGCTCGTGCGATGGGCAATCTCGTGGAGCTGCTTCCCGAACCACGCACCGGTTTCCTTCACGTGCTGGAGCAGGGCGGGGTCGGACACGCGGTCGAGCACGTGCAGCGCGACCGACGCCACCAAAGGGCCGCCGCCAAAAGTGGTGCCATGGTCGCCGGGCTTGATGGTGGCCGCGATGGCGTCGGTCATCAGGATGGCACCCATGGGCAGGCCGCCCGCGATGGGCTTCGCGAGCGTCACCATGTCGGGCACCACGCCGGTCTGCTCGTAGGCGAACAGGGTTCCGGTGCGTCCGAGTCCGCACTGGATCTCGTCGAAGATGAGGGCGATGTTGCGCGCCTTCGTTACCGCGCGGAGCTCGCGGAGGAAGCCGGGGTCGAGCACGCGCACGCCGCCCTCGCCCTGCACGGGCTCGACGATGAGCGCGGCGACGGTATCCTCACTGAGTGCCGCATCGAGCTCGGCGAGATCGCGCTCGAAGATCGAGATGCCGCCCGCGAGCGGGCGAAAGGGCAGCCGGTACGACGGACGATCCGTGGCGGCGAGCGTGCCGAAGAGGCGGCCGTGGAACGCGCCGCGCAGCGCGACGATCTCGTGCTTTGCGTCGCCGAGGGTACGCGCCCAGCGGCGGGCGAACTTGAATGCGCCCTCATTGGCTTCCGCGCCCGAGTTGCAGAAGAACACCTTGTCGGCGAAGGACTTCTTCACGAGCTCCGCGGCCAGCCGCTCGCCTGGCGAGGTGCTGTAGAGATTCGACACATGGACGAGGCCGTCCACGGCCGCGTGCATGGCCGCCTTGAGGCCGGCGTCCTCGTACCCGAGCGCGTTGACGGCGATGCCGGCGACGAAGTCGAGGTACGGCTTGCCTTCCGCATCGTAGAGGTACACGCCGCTTCCTCGCACGAATTCCACGGGCGCGCGCTTGTACGTGCCGAGGATGGCACTGTCGATCGCGACCGGAAGGCCCGCGCTGCCGGGCTGCGCCTCCGGGGTAATGGCGTTCGTCATCGTCGTCGGGGTCATGGTGGGTGCCGTCATGCGATTGCGCTCCCCACTCGTGTGAGCACGGTGCCGCGGTCGAGCTGTTCGATCGCGGCGATGTCGGAGATCCTCACGCGTTCCACGCCACCGTCCAGCGCGGCGAGCGCCGCCTGGAGCTTGGCGGCCATGCCGCCCTGCGCGGTGCCCTCATCGATGAGGCGAAGTGCGTCTTCGGGAGCGAGGGCATGCAGGGGCAGTCCGTCCTTCAGTACGCCGGCGACGTCGGAGACGAGCAGCAGTTCGTCGGCCTCGAGGGCGACGGCAATCGCCGCGGCGGCATCATCCCCGTTCACGTTGAGCACGAGTCCCTCGGCGGGCTCGGTGCAGCGGCTCACTGGCGAGAGTACTGGCAGATAGCCGCCAGCAAGGAGGTGGTGGAGCAGTCCCGAGTTGACTTCGGCCGGCACGCCCACGAAGCCGAACTGGTCGGCATCGAGCGGCTTCGCGGAGAGGAGTGCCGCGTCCTCGCCCGAGAGGCCGAGCGCGGGAACGCCGGCCGCGACGAGCGCACTGACGAGCCGCTTGTTCGCGGTGCCGGACAATGCCATGCGGATGATGTCGAGGTCGAGCCGGCTGGTAACGCGACGCCCCCCCTTGAACTCGGCCGCCACGCCGTAGAGTCGCTGGAGCGTGGACACTTCGTCGCCGCCGCCGTGCACGACGACGAGCGAGCCGGGCGTGGCGCGATGCGCCGCGGCGAGGGCAGTGGTGAGCGCGGGGTCGAGCTGCGGACGGCCGCCGACCTTGATGACGCGCGTCATGCGGGCAAGCCGGTGCATTCGTCGATGCCGCTCATGAGGTTGGCGTTCTGCAGCGCCTGGCCGGCAGCGCCCTTCACGAGGTTGTCGATGGCGGACGTGACGAGCATCATGGGTGCGCGCGTTCCGGCGATCATGGTGGCCGTCATGCGGACCGCGTTCCGGCGCACGACGTCGACGAGCGCCGGCTGCTGCGTCGCGACCTCGATGAACGGCTCGTTCGGATAGGCGGCGCGAAAGGGCTCGAGGGGATCGATGAGCTCCTCGACGAGCGGCACGGTGATGGTGGACAGGATGCCGCGCGCAACAGGAAGCAGGTGCGGCGTGAACACGAGATCCACGTCGTCCACGCCCAGGGCGGCCAGGGTGGCGGTCATCTCCCTGAGGTGCCGGTGCGTGTTGCCCACGCCGTACGCGCGGTAGTCGTCGGATACTTCGGCGAACAGCAACTCGCGCTTGGGCGAGTTGCCGGCGCCAGTCACACCGCTGGCGGAGTTCGCGATGATGGTGGCCGACGGTGCGACGAGACCGGCGGACACGAGGGGCGCGAGTGC
>JBDTYL010000241.1:0-5894 GCA_040005695.1 bacterium
CCGGCCGAGGCCGAACAGGCCGTGCGCTCGGCAACGAACGGCCTGGGCGTGGATGTCGTGCTCGAGATGTCCGGCGTCCCGTCGGCCATCCACCAGGCGTTCGCCCTCGTGCGCGTCGGCGGGCGCGTGCAGATGCTCGGCATCCCCTCGCGGCCGATGGACGTGGACTTCGCGACGGAGATCATCTTCAAGGGCATCACCGTCTACGGCGTCGTCGGCCGGCGCATGTACGATACGTGGATCCAGATGACCCAGTTCCTGCGCTCGGGCCAGTTCAACCCGACTCCGGTGATCACGCATCGGTTTCCGCTCGAGCGGTTCGACGATGCGATCGCCGCCATCAAGGGCGGTTCGGCTGGCAAAGTGGTATTCGAGATCGCGTGACGATGCACGCCGGCGGCGACCCCGCCGGACGGCGTCGCGCGGTTCATCGGGAGGCCTGACTTCATCGAGGGGCAATGTCCATCAACGCAGGATTCCAGTCGGGGCTCGAAGCGAAGCTCCAGCAGCTTCGCGACGAACGGGTCTACAAGCAGCTCAACTACCTCGATTCGCCGCAGTCCGCGCGAGTGACGATGGAGGGTCGCGGCGAGGTGCTCATCCTTTCCTCGAACAACTACCTCGGGCTCTCGGCCGAACCGGCCGTGGTGGACGCGGGCATCGAGGGACTGCATCGATTCGGTGCGGGCACCGGCAGCGTGCGGTTCATCTGCGGCACGTTCACCGTGCACCGGGCACTCGAGCAGGCGCTCGCGCGGTTCGTGGGCACCGAGTCATCGATGTCCTACGTGTCCGCATGGAATGCCAACGAGGGGCTCACGGCGACCGTGGTGGAGGAAGGCGACTTCGTCTGCTCGGACGCACTGAACCATGCATCGATCATCGACTCCATCCGACTGGCCAAGTCGATCACGAAGTGCCAGACCGCCGTGTACAAGCACGCGGACCTGGACGACCTGCGGGCAAGGCTGGCGGCCGCAAAGGGCGCGAAGCGGCGCATGGTGTGGAGCGACGGCATCTTCTCGATGGAAGGCTCCATCGCGCCGCTGCCCGACCTGCTGCAGATCTGCCGGGACCACGACGCGATCCTCGTCATCGACGACTCGCATGCCACGGGTGTGCTCGGCCGCACGGGCCGAGGCACGGCGGAGCACTTCGGCATGGTGGGTGAGGTGGATATCATCACGTCCACGCTCGGCAAGGCGCTCGGTGGCGCAGCAGGGGGCTTCGTGGCGGGATCCGCAGCACTGTGCGACTACCTGACGCAGCGGTCGCGTCCGCAGCTCTTCTCGAATGCGCTTCCGCCAACGGTGGCCGCGAGCGCGCTCGCATCGGTGGCGTTCATCGAACAGCACCCGGAGCGCGTGAAGGCGCTGCGCGACAACGCGCGCTACTTCCGCGAGCGGATCATCGAGTCCGGACTGTCGCCACTGCCGGGCGAGACGCCGATCATCCCGATCATCGTGGGCGAGACGGCGACTGCGATCCGGATGAGTGACATGCTGCTGGCCGAGGGCGTGTTCGTCACGGGGTTCGGATTCCCCGTGGTACCGCAGGGACAGGCGCGCATCCGGTGCCAGGTGTCGGCGGCGCATTCGCGCGACGATCTCGACGAGGCGATCCAGGCGATCGTGAAGGTGGGACGGACGCTGAAGATCGTCTGACCGGCGCCCTCCCGACTTCCTATAGAAGCCGGATCGAGACGACCAGCCGTCTCCAGCTCTCGGTACCGGGGGCGCCCAGGCTCACGACGCGCGCCGAGTAGCGCGCGCCCGCGAGCATGCGGGTCACCATCCAGCGATTGACGTCGGGCGCCAGGTGGCCGACCACGTCTCCACCTGGCGCGTGCACCCACACGCTCGGGTTGCGGACCCCCTCGGGGTCAGGCACGAGGATGAGGGCATCCCCGACGGTGAGCCGGTCCAGCACCGCGGCCCGTGCGGCGAAGACGGTACCGTAGACCGGGGTCTCGAACTGCCGCGAATCAGGGAGGATGGAGGCCATGAGGCACTGACATGCACCGCGCGTTCCAGCGGCGGTGCCAGCGTGTTCGTGACGGATGTGACGCCCTCTTCGTCCCACGATTGAGCCCGTCGCCGCAGGCGGCCGCGGGCTGCGCTCTCTCATTTTCGAGGTTTCTAGCTATGCGACTCCTCCGTGTGTTGGCCGTCGCCACCGGCTTCGCGGTCCTGCTGTCCCAGGCGAGTGCGGCGCAGGACACGCGACAGTTCAAGGATGCGTGGTTCTGGGGCGTGAAAGGGGGTGGGATGCTCTACTCGTCCGCCTCGACCACGGGCAGTGCCGCCCCGCTCGTCGGTGCGGAATGGCTGATCACCCGCACCAACGGCGGGCTCTACGTGAGCTTCGACCAGGCGTTCCTCTCGACGACGGGTGGTTTCATCGATCACGACACGGACAGCACCTTCGTGCGTCCCGTCTCGCTGAAGAACCTGCGCCGGTTCACGATGGCGGCGATGGCGTTCCCGATGCAGTCGCGCACGCTGCATCCGTACGCCGGCGCCGGCCTCGTGTTCAACCAGATTGCCGGCGCGGCGCTCCTCACCGGGTCCACGTCGTCGTCGAACTACCTGCTCGCGGCTGACAGCATCCAGTCGAAGAAGACGGCGTTCTCGCCGATCTTCCTTGCGGGCGTGCAGGCGCGGCTGCGGCCGATGTCGGTGTTCGGTCAGGTGACCGCATCACCCACGCAGGAGGCGTTCTTCCTTTCGAACGCCGGGAGCTCGAAGTTCAACTTCGCGCTGGAGTTCGGCGTCCGCTACAACGTGGGCTCGTCGATCGACCGCGCGCGCTAGGCGAAGTCGCAGGCCGACCCGGAAAGGCCGCCCCTACCGGGGGCGGCCTTTTTCGTCGAACACGACCTCGAGCAGGCGGAGCATGTTGCCGCCCAGGATCTTCCCGACGTGAGCGTCGGCATACCCGCGGTCGAGCAGCGCCTGCGTGAGGCGCGGCAGGCAAGTGACGTCCTCCATGCCCTCTGGCAGCGCCGACACGCCGTCGAAGTCGCTGCCGAGCCCGACGTGATCCACTCCGCCGACTTGCACCAGGTGGTCGACGTGATCCACGAGGACGCCGAACGGCGTGGGATGCCCTGTCCGCTGGGACTCCTCGAAGTTCGGGTCGAGGAACCGCGCATAGAAATTCACGTTCACGACTCCGCCGCCCTGCGCGACGGCGCGGACCTGGTCATCGCGAACGTTTCGCACGTGATCGTTGAGCGCGCGCGCACAGGAATGCGAGACGACCACCGGTGCCACCGATTCGGCCAGGGCGTCATGGAAGGTTGACTCCGACACGTGCGACAGGTCCACCAGCATCCGCAGGCGGTTCATCTCGCGGATGACCGCGCGCCCGAATCCGGAGAGACCACCTGTACTCGTGTCGCCGACTCCGATGGAAGAGCCGGCCCAGTCGGTGCCGTTGTTCCAGGTGAGCGTGAGATAGCGCACGCCAAGCGCGTGGAATTCGCGCAACCGTTCGAGTGATCCCTCGATGGCGTGCCCGCCTTCCAGCGCGGTAAAGATCGCCACCTTGTCCTCGGTTTTCGCGCGCCGGACATCCGCCGCAGTTCTCGCCGCGAGCAAGTGGTCCGGATGGCGGGCGACGAACGCGTCGATCGCGCGCACGTACTCCATCGCGCGGTCATGCGACGCGCCGGGAATGCAGCCATACGGCGCATCGACCCACGCGGCGAGAAACTGTGCGGTAATGCCGGATTCGACGAGCCGCGGAAGGTCGGTCTGCCCGTCGCCGGTTGCAAAACCTGCGGAGTGTCGAACGTCCGGATCGTACGCGTCGTCCAGGACCTTCGTGATCATGTCGTTGTGCATGTCCACGACGATCGCGTCGCGATGAACACGGCGTGCGCGCGCCGACACGAGCGGCACCGTCATTCGGGCGCCTGATACGCCGACCGACCAAACGTCGCGGGCGTTGCCGAGACGTAAGGGTCATCGCGCACGAAGTAGCGGAGCGGCCAGTCCACCGCGCGCGTGATGCCGATGCGCGGCGTGGCGACGACGTCGCCATCGGCCACTGGCGTCCCGGCGCGCAGTACGACCGGTCCGTCGCGCAGGGACGTGCCGGTCATCGCCCCGGTGATGCCCATCGCGAGGCACAGCTTGCCGGGTCCGTTGGTGAGGTCGAACGGACGGCGGACGCGCGGGCGCCGACGCTGCATGAGGTCGATGCCATCGAGCGGATGCACTGCACGCACGAGCACGGCTGCGCCGTGGCCGCGCTCGCGCGTGACCGCATTGAAGCACCAGTACATGCCATAGATGAAATAGACGTAGGCGCGTCCCGGCGGACCAAACAGGTGCGCGGTGCGTGCGGTGAGGCCCGCGACCGCATGGCATGCGGGGTCCTCCGGACCGGTGTACGCCTCCGTCTCGACGATGCGCGCGCGGGTGACGCCCTCGGCCGTCGTGGACTGGATCACGGCGCCGAGCAGGTCGCGCGCCACCAGTTCGGTGGCGCGATCGTAGAATCGAGCGGGAAGCGGCGGACCCAGACGAGAACGCCGCGCGGTGGGCGCGGCGTCTCGTGTCATGCGTTGGAGCGGGCCACTGTCTTCTTCGCCCGTGGCTTGGCTGCGGCCTTGGTCGCTGGTTTCGCCTTGCCCTTCGCCGCCGCTTTCCCCGCTGGCTTCGCGGGTGCGGTGTCCGGTGCAGCCTTGGCGGACTTCGCCACGGGTGCGCTCTTCTTTGCAGCCGTCTTGCGGCCCGCCTTCCTGGCTGCCGCCGGTTGCTGAGCCGCTGCCGGTGCAGCCGAGGCCGCAGGTGCATTCGCAGCGGCCGTTGCGGGCTTCTCCACGGCCGGCGCGGCGCTGGTGGACTGGCCGACGACGCCGATGCTGAGCAGATCCGCCGGCGGTGCGCCCGGACGGCCGACGCGACCGCGCGAGCTGCCACCACCGCGCGGACCCATGCCTCGGGGCGCCGGTGCAGTGAGCGCGGCGGCCGGCGCATTCGAGATCGCCGTCTTTGCCAGCTGCTCCGCGACCGACTCGGCCTCGGAGACGCGGGCCACCTCGAAGTCGTCGCCGCGACGACGCAGGTCGATGACGTCGTTGTCGTGTGCGTCCTTCAGGATGCGCGGGAAGTTGCGATCGCTGAGGCTTTCGCTGTCGCGGCCAAGCACGTCGCGCGCCTTTGAGCGAACGATGCTTGCGCGCACGGCGGCATCGCCGGACGTGAGCGCGGCGACGGTACGGCGAAGCAGGTCGAATGCCTCGTCTCGCGTGAGCCGTTCCCCCGAGACGCCAATGGCCTCGGAAACCTCGGGGCGCGCTGGACGCGGCGTGCGGTCCGGACGCTCGGCACGAACGTGCGGGACAGCGGCGGGCGGTGTAACGGCAGCTGGTGCGACCAGCACCGCTGCAGGCGCCGCGACTGGTGCGACGTCTACGGGTGTTCGTGGATCACCGTTAATCACGGCGTAGCCGCCGCGACTGGTGCGACGGATGCCGGCGCGTCGACATCGTTCGTCTCGAGCGCATCAGCGGCCTCGCCGTCGAGCGGCAACTCGCCGGGTCGGTCGGCGCGCGGGCGATCATCGCGGTCACGCCCGCGTCCACGGCGGCCACGACGACCGCGAGTTCCGGACGCCTTGTCCGGCGCAGCGGCAGGTCCTTCCGTGCGCGCCGCTTCGTCAGCGGCAGCATTCTCGGCAGCGCGGGCGTCGCCCTTGGCGCCACTCGGGAGGCCGATCTCGAGCTGACCGTTTTCCAGCTTGGTGGCGGACAGCAGCCCGCGCTGCACGGCATCCTGCACGAAGCGCGAGAACTTCGCCATGCCGAGGTCCTTCTCGTCGAACGAGCTGTCGATCTCCTGCATGACCTGCTTGAGGCGATCGGAGCGCATCACGTCGCCGTT
>JBDTYL010000242.1:0-6870 GCA_040005695.1 bacterium
GCCTCGCCCGTTGCCGCCCGCTGGGACGAGGAATGCCGATGACGACCGCACAGCTGGAGCACCCGGGCATGCCCCGTCTCCTCTGTCATCCTGAGCGAAGCGAAGAATCGGCTCGTTGTCATCCTGAGCGAAGCGAAGGATCTGCTCGTCACCCCGCCCGTGCGACCAACGCCGAGATCGTCGGCGACGATGGAGCGCCCGTCATACTGGTGCTCGGCGGCATCTCGGCGGATCGGCACGTGGTGAGGAGTGCCGACGACCGGCGGCCCGGCTGGTGGGAAGGCATTGTGGGCGCAGGGCGCGCCGTCGATACGGATTGCCGCCGCGTGCTCGGCGTGGACTTCGCCGATGGTGGACGCGCTCGCGACGGCCGTCCGGCGTCGCGGGTGACGACACACGACCAGGCCGCGCGCGTCATCGACGCGCTGGACGCACACGGAATAGACCGCCTCGATGCGGCCGTCGGCGCGTCGTACGGCGGCATGGTGGCGCTCGCCCTTGCCGAGCGCTGGCCGGAGCGCGTGGGTCAGCTTGTCGTGATCAGCGCTGCGCACGAGCCGCATCCCATGTCCGTGGGCCTGCGCGCCATCCAGCGCCGCATCGTGGAGCTCGGGCTCGAGACCGGGCGCAGCGACGACGCGATGGCGCTCGGGCGTGCCGTGGCCATGACGACGTACCGCACCGCGCGCGAGTTCGCCGAGCGTTTCGACGTGGTGCCGACGTGCACCGGGCGCGCGGCGGAGTTTGACGTTGAGCGCTACCTCGTGCACGCGGGCGATCGCTTCGCCGCGCGCATGGCGCCGGAGCGCTTCCTCGCCCTGTCACTGTCGGCGGACCTGCACCGCGTCACGCCCGAGCGCATCGACGTGCGCACGACCGTTATCGCCGCGCAGGGAGACACGCTGGTGCCGCCCGCGCAGATGCGGGCGATGGCGCGTCGCCTGCCGCAGCTCGCCGCCATGATCACGCTGCGCACGCGCTTCGGCCACGATGCCTTCCTCACCGAGCAGCCGCGTCTTGGCGCGCTGCTCTCCGCCATCCTCGCTTCCTGATCATGTCCATCAATCCATTGAACGACACGTCCACCGTCACGCGAAGCGTCCGCGCCGGTATCGCGACGGACGAACATCACGGGGCCGTCGTGGCGCCGCTGCATCTCTCGACGAATTTCTCGTTCGCCGGCTTCGACCAGAAGCGGCGGTACGACTACACGCGATCCGGCAACCCGACCCGCGACCAGCTTGGCGACGCGCTCGCGACGCTGGAGGAGGGCGTGGGATCGGTCGTGACGAGCTCCGGGATGTCGGCGGTCGCGCTGGCGTTGCAGCTCGTCCCACCGGGCAGTACGGTGCTCGCCGCGCACGACTGCTACGGCGGCACCTACCGCCTGTTGCGCGCGCTCGCGGCGCGGCAGCAGTTCACGCTGGAGTTCGCGGACCTCACCGCGAGCGACGCGGAGGTGGTGATCGCGCGATGCCGGCCGGCCCTGCTGTGGATCGAGACGCCGAGCAACCCGCTGCTCCGTATCACCGACCTGCGCGCGGTGTGCGCAGCCGGCCACGAGGCGGGCGCGCTCGTCGTGGCCGACAACACCTTCCTCTCGCCGGCGCTGCAGCGGCCGCTCACGCTGGGCGCTGATCTCGTCGTGCACTCGACCACGAAATACCTGAACGGCCACAGCGACGTAGTCGGCGGCGCCGTGGTCGCACGCGACCAGGCGCATCTCGAGGCGTTGACCTGGTGGGCCAACTGTCTCGGTCTCACGGGCGCGCCGTTCGATAGCTACCTCACACTGCGCGGCGTGAGGACGCTCTTCGCTCGCATGCGGATCCACGAGACCAATGCGGACGCCATCGCCAGCGCGGCGGCAGCGCACCCTGCCGTTCTCGCCGTGCACTACCCCGGGCTCGCCTCGCACCCGGGTCATGCGATCGCGGCGGGGCAGCAGGCCGGCTTCGGCGGTATGGTGTCGCTCACGCTCGTCGGCGGACGTGCGGCGGCGCAGACGGTGGCCGAGTCGCTGGAGTGCTTTACGCTCGCGGAGTCACTGGGCGGCGTGGAGAGCCTGGTGGCTCATCCAGCGACGATGACGCACGCGTCGATGGATGCGGACGCGCGTCTCACCGCCGGTATCAGCGACGGCATGCTCCGATTCTCCGTGGGCATCGAGGACAGTTGCGACCTCGTGCGCGATCTCGAACGCGCTCTCGACGCATGTGTTGTCGCATGCGGAGCGGCGGCGCATCACGAGGAAGGTGTGGCCGTCCTCGCCTGAGCTCAGCCGGCGGCCGGCACCGACGCTGGCTCCCAGCGCTCGAAACAGTTCCAGCCAAACTCCCGAGCCGCGCGCGCCTGGTCCCAGAAGCCGAAGCAGTCCTTCCAGCCTTCCTGCTGCGCCTTCCACGAGCAGCACCACGAGAACAGGTAGTGGTGCTCCTCGGTGCCCGCGTACGCGATCAGTTCGCCGGTGAAGTCCGAACAGCCCGATCTCCCCTTCACGACCACGCGATCGACGGCCAGCGTCGGGTGCGCATGCAGCAGCTGGATCAGGACGCGCTCCACCTTCACGATGGGCGCATACCCTTGGAGCTCGATTCGCGCGGCGGGACCGCCCCGCACGAACTCACGGACCTCGCGCTTGAACTCAGGGTGCGCGGCAGCAGCGTCGAGATAGGGCAGCAAGTCGGACATGCAGGCGGGGCGGTGAGGGACCAAGGATGTAATATGCTACAAACGTTTCAATAATCCAACCCGACAGGGGTTCAAATCACCTGCGGGCGCCCGTAACCTCATGGCGCCATTTCCTTTCGCTTGCCCGCCCATGCACCGCCTCATTCCCACTCCCAGCGTGCTCGACATTGCACGCCGTCTCGAGACGGCGGGGTTCGAGGCGTGGTGCGTAGGTGGGGCAATCCGGGACGCAATCCTCGGCGGCGATCCGCTCGACTGGGATATCGCGACTTCCGCGCGCCCGGAGCAGGTGCAGGCCCTCTTCGGGAGGCGTCGCACCATTCCGGTCGGCATCGAGTTCGGGACGGTCGCGGTGCTCGATGATGCCGGCGTTCCGCACGAGATCACCACGTTCCGACGCGACGTCAACACCGATGGCCGGCACGCCGAAGTGGAGTTCGGCGCGAGCCTCGACGACGACCTGCGCCGTCGCGACTTCACGATCAACGCGATCGCCTTCCGCCCCGCAACGGGCGAGCTGCGCGACCCGTTCGGCGGACAGCGGGACCTCGTGTCGGGGATCGTCCGCGCAGTGGGCGATCCCGAGGAGCGCATGCGCGAGGACCGCTTGCGCGCGCTGCGGGCAATCCGGTTCGCCGCGCGCTACGGCTTCGCGATCGAGCCAGCTACGCTCGCGGCTCTCACGCACTCGGCGCCGTACCTCACGCGGCTCTCTGCCGAGCGGGTGCAGCAGGAATTGCGGAAGACGATGGAGCAGGTGGCGCGCCCGGGCGAGGCCATCGCCCTGTGGCGCGACACGGGTGCGCTGGCGGTGCTCGTGCCTCCCATCGCCCACATCGATTCAATCGCGCTCGCGACGCTGGACTGCCTTCCCGCCGCGACCGCGGGCGGACGTGACGTGCCGCAGCGAACGGTGAACCGGATTGCCGCGCTGTTCCTGGACGTGCCCGCGCCGCTGGTTCGCGACACGCTCACCGGGCTGCGATTCGCGAAGCACGAAACGAACTGGGCGGCTGCGATGTCGGAGCGGTGGGCCGCGGTCGCGCCGTCAATTGAGCGCGGTCTCGAGCAGGGCGGGCCGAGCGACGTGGACGTGCGACGATGGCTGGGGCGGATCGGACGGCAGCATGCAGGGAGTTTTCTGCGTCTCGCCGACGCACGGTGGCAAGCGCGCCGTGCGTCCGGCCTGGCCGCGCCCGCCGCGGCAGCGGTGCGCGCCCTGCACAGGCGCCTCACAGCGGCGCGCCTCACGGCGGCCGTCGAGCTGGCTGACCTGGCCATCGGGGGGGACGAGCTTCGTGCCGCCGGCATCGCGCCGGGGCCGATGTATGCTAAGATTCTCAACGCACTGCTGGAGCGGGTACTCGACGCCCCGGCACGGAACACGCCTGAGGCGCTCCTCGCCGAGCTGCCGCAGGTCATCGCGGCCATCGAGGACGGCGCCCGCACCTTGCCCAAGCACTAGGGACGCATGCTATTCCGTGGGAAACAGCCCGAAGCGTCGATCTGGCGCCGATTCCGCGCCAGCAGTGACGGATTCACCTTCACCGAGCAGGACGGCGTCTTCACCGCGCACATCGTGGCGAATGCGGAGCGCGTCGTGGATCTGTTCTGGACCCTGACGGACCTCCTGGGGCCCGCGGTAGACCTGCACGTCGACGACCTCCGCAGTGGCCGGAGCTGGCGGGGCGAGGCACTTCCCCTGCCGGACGTGCGGGACACGATGGCGCGGCTGCGCCTGCTGCTGGCGCGGTACGGCGGCGTGCAGGCCAGCGTCTACACCTCCGAGGACCAGCTCTCGCTGAACGAGCACCTCGAGCTGTTCATCTACTCGAAGTCGGACAAGTGGCTGTACCTGCTCGAGGGGCGCGGCCTCGAGGAGATGGCGCGCGTGCAGACGAAGAGCTGGAAGATCAAGCGCCAGGCATTCCCGGCGGCGCCGGACCTGGTCAATGCGCTCGCCAGCGCGGCGGAGAAGCTGGGCCTCGAGCGCGCGTGACCGGAACCCTCGAGGCGGGCGCACGGATACGTCGCTCGTGACGACTGGCACCATTCTCTACGCACTGGCGGCTGCCGGCGCGAACCTCGTGGGCGCGGCCGTGGTGGTGGGCCGGCGACAGTGGAGCCCTCGCGCCCTCGACGCGATGCTGGCGTTCGCCGCCGGATTCATGATTGCGGTCGCGATGATCGACCTGCTGCCCGAGGCGCTCTGGCGCGGCGGTCACGTGGCGGCGATCGTCGCGCTCGGCGGATACCTCGCGGTGCACATCACCCAGCACGTCATCGGCACGCACTTCCATTTTGGCGAGGAGACGCACCTGGTCAGCGAGGCCGTGAGCGTGGCCGCGCTCATCGGGTTGCTGCTGCACACCTTTGTTGACGGCGTGGCGGTCGCCAGCGGATTCGGCATCGGCGGCGCCATCGGCTCGCTGGTGCTCACCGCGGTGATCCTGCACAAGGTGCCGGAGGGGCTCGCCATCTCCTCGCTGTTCCTCGCGGCAGGACAGGGGCGCACCCGCGCCTTCCTTGCCGCCTGTGCACTCGGCGTGGCGACATTGAGCGGCGTGGTGCTCACGGACTCGATTGGTGTGCTGCGGGATCACGGGCTCGCGCTGTCGGCCGGCGTGACACTGTACGTGGGCATGTCGAACCTCGTGCCGGAGTTCCGGGCGCGCGGCGGGTGGCAGTTGCCGCTGGCGTTCCTTGCAGGCAGCGGGACGTATTTCGTCGCGCGCGCGCTGGCGGGCGCATGAGGGTCGACAGCGTGGCGAGCAGATCCTTCGCTCCGCTCAGGATGACAACGTGGTGGCGCATCGATGCCGTGGGGTGGCGGGTCGATGCCGTGGGGTGGCGGGTCGATGCCGTGGGGTGGCGGGTCGATGCCGTGGGGTGGCGCGTCGATGCCGTGCGGCGGCGCATCGATGACGGCGCGACGCAGGATCATGGCTGAGCGTCGCCCGGGGCGCTCGCGTGCTGGTGGGCCGTCGCTGTTCGCCGCGAATGCGCCTCCGCAGCCGCTCGCCGCGCGCATGCGGCCGCGGACGCTCGACGAGTACGCCGGGCAGCGTCATCTCCTCGCGCCTGGCAAGCCGCTCCGCGAGAGCATCGAGCAGGGCACCGTCACCTCCATGGTGTTCTGGGGTCCGCCCGGCACGGGCAAGACGACGCTCGCGCGCCTGATCGCCGGCTACACCGATCGCGAATTCGTGCCGTTCAGCGCGGTGACGGAAGGTGTGCCGCGGGTCCGCGAGATCGTGCGCGAGGCCGAGGACCGTCTCGAGACAGGGCGGGGCACGATCCTCTTCGCGGACGAGATCCATCGCTTCAACAAGGCGCAGCAGGATGCCTTCCTGCCGCACGTGGAGGCGGGCACCATCACCTTGATTGGCGCGACGACGGAGAATCCCAGCTTCGAGATCAACGGCGCCCTGTTGTCCCGCGTGCGGGTGTTCGTCCTGAAGCCCCTCTCTGCCGAGGAGATTGTCGGCGTCATCCGCAACGCCCTCGCTGATGCGGAGCGCGGACTGTGCGCGCTGGGACTCTCGGTGGAGGACGACGCCGTGGCGTTGCTCGCGCGCGAGGCGGACGGCGATGCGCGGCGCGCGCTGACGATTCTCGAGGCGGCAGCGCAGCACGTGGGCGCTGGTGGGCGGATCGATGTACAGGTCGTGCGCGATGCGGCGCAGCTTCGTTTCTCGCGCTACGACAAGGGTGGCGAGGAGACGTACAACATCCTGAGCGCGTTCCACAAGTCGCTGCGCGGGAGCGATCCGCAGGCGGCGCTGTACTGGATGGCGCGCATGCTCGAGGGCGGCCAGGATCCCATGGTGATCTTTCGCCGCGCAATTGCCATGGCGGCCGAGGACATCGGGTTGGCGGATCCGGAAGCGCTCAAGCTGGCGGTGGCGGCACGTGACGCGTATCACATGCTGGGTGCACCGGAGGGGTACCTCCCCATGGCCCAGATGGTGATCTACCTCGCGACCGCCCCCAAGTCGAATTCCAGCAAGGTCGCCCTGACGGCAGCGCTCGAGGCCGCGCGGGCGCATCCAGCGGAAGGGGTGCCGCTGTCCATCCGCAACGCGCCGACAAACCTGATGAAGGAACTGGGATACAACGAGGGGTATCAATACGCGCACAACGTGCCCGAGGCATACATCCCGCAGGAGTACCTGCCCG
>JBDTYL010000243.1:0-2573 GCA_040005695.1 bacterium
GCCGAGGCCCGCGCCAGGATCGCGCCGCCCGCGATCTGATCGACGGCAGGGGAATGACCGGACGGGGTGGCGACACAGTGTGTGTGTCGCCACCCCGTCTGCATTCCGGTCATGTGCGCGTCGCTTGTCGCCCCGCGGTGCGTCGCCGCATCTTGCCCGGATGATGCCCAGCCCCGTTTTCCCGTTCGCGTGCGCTCGTGCGCGGTGAGTTCGTCGACGTCGAGGGCGCGCGGCTCTACTATTACGCGGCCGGCTCGCGCGGCGCCGGCGAACCCGTGGTCTTCCTGCATGGCTTCCCCACTTCGGGACACCTCTGGGGAGACGTGGTCGCGCAGATGCCGGCGGGACATCGCCTGGTCGTCGTGGACCTCCTCGGTTTCGGGCGCAGTGATCCACCCGCCACTCGCGTGTTGACCCTGCGCGCACACGCCGAGCGGGTCATCGGACTGCTCGATGCGCTGCGCATCGGCCGCGCATGCATGGTGGGACACGATTTCGGCGGCGGCGTGGTGCAGGCGCTTGCGCTGGACTGGCCGGCTCGCGTGTCTCGCCTTGCGCTCATCGACAGCGTTGCCTTCGACGGGTGGCCGACGCGGGACGTGCGTCTCGCGAAACTCCTGCTTCCGCTGCTTCGACTACTGCCCACCACCTGGTTGCTCCCAATCGTGCGCGCAGACCTGGAGCGCGGCTACTACGACGCCACGCACGCCACGCACTCCATCGACAAGTACCAGCGTCCCTTCGCCTCCGACGACGGTCGCCGCGCGTTCCTCGCCCATCTCGCCGCGCTCGACGCGCGCGAAATCGCGGCCCTCGGCGCACGACTCGGCGAGATCGCCGTGCCCACGGCGGTGGTGTGGGGATCGCACGACCCCTTCCTGCCGCTGGCGCTGGGCAGGCGGCTCGCGAAGGCGATCCCGCGGGCGACCATGCACGTGCTCTCCGGCGCCCGACACTTCACGCCCGAGGAGGAACCACGTGAAGTAGCGGAGATCATCGAGACCCTCCTCGCGACGGCCGGAGGTTGACGAGGAGCGCCGCGACACGCATTGCCGTCAGAGGCGTCGAACCTCGCGCACCGCATCCACGACATTGCCAATCTCGCGCGACAACGCCCGCGCTTCCTGCGTTGCGCTGGTGACGTCCGCCATCGCACTCTCGAGTCCGGACGAGCGAAGCTTGAGCAAGTCCAGACGCAGGTTCTGCAGGGCCAGGCCAGCGCTCTCGAGCTGCGACACCAACACGGAGCGCCGCTCGCCGAGCTCGCCGAGGGAGGCGCGCTGTCGCTCGAGCAGCGCGATGCGCCGCTCCTGCTCCGTGGTCGGCGCATCGCCCGACTCGGCCTTGAGTGCGGCGAGTCGCGACTCGAGCGCGCGGGCAGAGGAGCCGCCGACGTCGGTGTCGAGTCGATGCAGCGTCGCGGCGAGCGCACCCACACGCTCGGCCAGTGCGTCGACAGTCGGGCCCACGTCGGGAATCATGCTCCGTTCGGTCTCCGGCAGTCGCGCGAGGGTGTCGCGGACCGCGGTGTGGTCGGCCGCGGCACGGCGCACCGTTTCACCATACGGTCCCTCGAGCACGTCGGCAGGCGCCAGACGGCGCGCGGCGTCCTCGATGGACACGTACGGCACCGATTGACCGGCGAGGCGCGCCGCTGAATCGGGGGTGCCGCGCGTGAAGAAGCGACCCAGCGGAACGCCGTCGGCCCACAAGCGCCCCGCACGCGACATGATCCCGAGTACCATGAATGCGCTCGGAAAGAGGAACCACATGAAGTGCGGCGCGGTGAGCAGGTTCACCGTCGCCAGCGTCGCAACAGTGCCGAGCGTACCGATCGCCTTGCGTCGAAAGCGAACGAGCTGCTCATCGGGGGTGAGCCCCGCGTATTCCATCTCGTCGCGACCGGCGCCCGACGCGTGAGTGCGGCGCCGGTGTTCGGTCTCCCAGCGTTTCCGCGCCTTCTTCCATTCGCGCCAGTCTGAGCGGCTGCCCCACACGGGCGCCACCGGCATGGGTGGCATGGCAGGAACCGGCGCGACCCACCCGGCAGATGACGCGCGGGGAGGCTCGCGATACAGGTGGTCGCTTCCGAGCATGGGTGGGGTTTCGCGACGCGGTGCGCCGAGCCGCGCAGATTCCTCTTGTGGCGCGGTCCATGGCGCGGGTGCGGCCGGTGCGTCACGCTCGTCGAGAAGGGCGGTTCGAAAGGCGTGGGCGTCGGCCCATCGGTCATCCGGCTTCTTCGCCAGCGCGCGGGCGATCGCGTGCGCGAGTCCTGACGGCACGTCGGGCCGCAGCATGGCGAGGGGTCGCGGCGCTTCCGAGACATGCTTCACGAGCATCGCCGGCGTGTTCGACGCCTTGAACGGCGTCTCGCCGGACAGCAGCCGGTAGCCGATCACGCCGAGGGAATAGATGTCGCTCCGGCCGTCGAGCTCACGCTCGCCCAGTGCCTGTTCCGGCGACATGTACGCCGGCGTGCCGATGGCCACGCCGGTGACGGTGAGCCGCGTGTCGCCCTGCGCGGCCCGCGCGATGCCGAAATCGGTCACCATTGGACGACCCGTCAGCCG
>JBDTYL010000244.1:0-11861 GCA_040005695.1 bacterium
AAGATACCACTTCCCGGAAGAATATGCACGTTATTTCTGCTTCACTACACTAGCTTCCTCGTGCCGGCCGGCACGATGGCAGGCGATCTCGAGCCGTTCGATGGCGGCGATGTACGCGGGTGCGAGGCGCAGCGCATGCCTGAGCGGCGTTACCGCCTCGTCGTTTCGTCCCGCGGCGATGAGGCAGTCGCCGAGTCCGAGCTGCATGAACGGGGCGCTGGGGTCGATGGCGATGGCGGCGCGCATCTCCTCGATGGCGTGGTCGATCTCACCATTCATCTTCAGGTAGTTGCCGTACTGCCGGCGCGCCATCGCGTCGTTGGGGTCGAGGTCGCGGCCCGCACGCAGTTCCGCGCGCGCGGACTCGAAGTCGTCCTGCCAGTACATGAAGTCCACGCCGAGTGCCGCGTGCACCGCCCCGACGCTGTCGTCGATGGCGAGTGCGCGATGCAGCAGGTCCTGCCCTTCCGCGCGCGCGACGCCGAGGGGCGCGAAGCCGCGCAGCCCGAAGACCAGGATGCAGTCCGCGAGCGCGGCGAGCACCTGTGGGTCGTTCGGGGCGAGCTCGCGCGCGCGCTCGAGGTACACGCGGGACAGCTTGAGCTTCGATTCGCTGTCGCGGCCACCCTGCATGGACCGCATCCAGTAGTTGCGCCCACTGATATACGCGACGCGCGCGCCGTCGTGGACGATGCGCTGCGCGGCGCTCGGCACCGGCGGTGCCGTCGTGATCTCGTCGGACGAATGACCGGCCGGCGCGATGGCGCGCCGCAGCTCGGCGAGGAGTGCCGGCGCGTTCGCGAAACGATCGTCGGGATCCTTTGCGAGCAGCGTCGTGATGATACGGGCGAGGGCAGGGCCGGCGTCGGGGCGCACCACGGCGACGTCCGGCACGGGCGCAGTGACGTGCTGCGCGATGAGCGCCATGACATTGCCGCCATGGTACGGTGGACGGCCGGCGAGCATCTCGTAGAACAGGCATCCGAGCGCGTAGAGGTCGGCGCGGCCATCGGTGTGGGCGTCACCCAACGCCTGCTCGGGACTCACGTACAGCGGCGTGCCGATGACGACACCGACGGACGTGAGCCGCTCTTCACCGGCGCGCGCCGCATCGAGTCCCGCGGCGCGCGCGACGCCGAAGTCGCCGAGCAGTGTGCGACCCGCATGACAGAAGACGTTTTCCGGCTTGAGGTCGCGATGCACCACACCCTCACCGTGGGCGTACGCGAGCGCCTCGGCCAGGTCGGACACGATGCCGACGGCGTCGTTCACGGACAGTTGCGACTCGCGGTCGAGGCGCTGACGGAGCGTCTCGCCGAGCACCAGCGGCATGACGAAGAAGACGTGGTCGTCGTCGGCGCCGGAGTCGAACAGCGGCAGGATGCCCGGGTGCACGAGCCGCGCGGTGACGCGGATCTCGAGCAGGAAGCGGTCGCGGTCGAAGCTGCCGTTCGCCAGCGGGTCGAGCACCTTGATGGCAACGTCGCGGCCGAGCATGCGGTCGTGGGCGTGCCATACCGTGGCCATTCCTCCACGACCCAGGACGCGCCGCACCTCGTAGCGGCTGCCGAGCGCGATGGGGGGAACCCGCAGGGTGTCGGTCACTCCAAACGGTGCGTCAAAGTGCGGCCGCGGGCAAGACGGGATGTGCTGCGGCATCGTTGGCAGGTACCGTCATTCGTCGCCCGAGGCTCACCGGATGTCGAGCACGACGGGACCGGCCGACGTACCTTGAATGCGCTCACTGCCGCGCCCATTCGCGTCGCGACTTTCGCAGGGCAGCATCACTGACCGCCGTCCTCGTCCAGTAGCAGGCGCTCCCATGGCGACCCCCGACATCATCCGTGTCATCCTCGCCGACGACCATCTCGTCGTCCGCGCCGGCCTGAAGGCGCTGCTCGCGGCGAACCGGGACATCGAAGTGGTGGGTGAAGCGGTGAACGGTCGTGAGGCCATCGCGCTCGTGGATCGCCTCGCGCCCCACGTCGCGGTGCTCGACCTCGACATGCCCGTGATGGACGGCGTCGCGGCGACGAAGGAGCTGGTGAGCCGGCGGTCGACCACCCGGGTGCTCATCCTCACGATGCATCTGGAGGACGAGTACCTGGTGGCGCTGCTCGAGGCGGGGGCGGCAGGCTACCTGGTGAAGAACGCCGCGGACCGCGAGCTCGCCGATGCGGTGCGCGCGGTGGCGGCCGGCGACACCTACGTGCAGCCGGCAGCGGCGCTCGCCCTCGCACGGAACGTGAGCCGCCGCACCGCGCACCGCGACGAACGCGAGCAGTACAACCTGCTCAGTGAGCGCGAACGTGACGTGCTGGTCCACGTCGCCAGCGGATACTCCGCGTCCGAGATCGGCGAGCGCCTGTTCATCAGTCCCAAGACCGTGGAAACGTACAAGCAACGCATCACGGAGAAGCTCGGGCTGACGCACCGTGCCGACTACGTGCAGTTCTGTCTCCGGCGTGGACTCCTCAAGGCGACCTGAGCACACGAACGCCCAGGGGAGTGTCGGCGCGGCGCTGATCTGCGCACTGTCGGGAGTTCCCCCGGTTCCTTGGCGTGTCGCCGTACGACAGTCTCGGCATGCTCCCCACATCGCGTCGGCCCGCGTGCGCCGACCTTTGATCGAGCAGCAGGACGTCGCATCGCACTTCGTGCACGGCGCCTGCCAACCCGGGGCGCCGCATGCAGCAGTCCTCACCGAATGCTCCCGCACGCCGAGGACGGTCACTGCTGGCCGTCGCACTTGCGCCGTGCCTGCTCGCGTCGCAGGGCGCTCCGTCGCTGCCCTTCGCGTACGGCGAACGGCTGAGCTACGCGGTGCACGCCGGACCCGGGATGAACGGCCGCGCGGAGATGTGGATCGCCGGTCCGGCGGACGTTCGCGGGGTGGCGACGATGGTACTCCATTCGGAAGTCACGGGGGGCTTCGGACCGTTCAAGGTCTCCGACAAGTCCACCTCGTGGATCGATCCGGACCGCATGGCCACGCTGCGCTTCACGAAGTCGGAGCGCAACCCGCTGGGGCGGCACGAGGAGGACGTGGCGATCGATGGCGACGCGCACACCTGGCGCGCGACGGACGGCCGCAGCGGCGTGACGCTCTCCGCCCAGCCGCTCGACGAACTCTCGTTCATCTATGCCCTGCGCACGCTGCACCTGCCCGGTGATTCCGCACTCGTGCTGAACCGTCACTTCGACAGGGACCGCAACCCGACGGCGGTACGCTTGCTCGGGCGCGCACAGGTGACGACGCCTGCCGGCACCTTCGCCACGCGTGAGATCGAGATGCGCGTGCGCGACACACGACGCTATCGCGGCGAGGGCGTCATCCGGATCTCGCTGAGCGACGATGCGTGCCGGCGCCCGGTGCGCATCGAGAGCGCGATTCCGAACGCCGGTACCGTGACCATGCAGCTCACCGCCGCTGAACCCGAGTTTCCGGCCTGCGCGGGACACTAGAGAAGGTTGTCGGGGATTCCCTGACGGGAACATCCCTCCGAACAACCGGGATTGTCAGCGCAAACATCCAGAGTTCGCCCGACTCTCGTCTCTCCTTCGCGGCCCGATCTTCCTTCTGTCGCACGATGCACGTGCCACATCCATAAGGAGATCAACATGCGCCAAAGCCTGCGCGCCGCACTGCTCGTCATTCCGATGTGTCTGCCTCTTGCCGGGTGGACGCAGGGGCCGGAACTCCTGTCGCTTCAGTCGCAGAGCAAGCTGTGGGTCGAAGGCGGTTCGACGATTCGCGCCTGGACCTGCAAGGCCGACGACATCAACGCGACCGTCGAGGCCAGCGGCACGAACTCCGTGGCGTTGCTCATCACGGGCGACAAGACGGTGCGGACGGTGAACGTCACCATCCCGAGCGAAAAGCTGGAGTGTGGCAACGGCACCATGAATGACCACATGAAGAAGGCGCTCAAGGTGAAGGAGTTCCCCACGATCGCCTTCACGCTCGCCACGTACGACCTCACGCACTCGGCCGCGGGCGTCTCGGGCACCCTCATCGGGACGTTGTCGCTCGGCGGCGTGAAGAAGTCCGTCGCCATCGCCGCAACGGGTACCGAGGAGAACGGCGCGCTGCGCGTGCTCGGAAGCTACGACCTCAAGATGACGGATTACGACCTCACCCCGCCGTCACTGATGTTCGGCCGCATCAAGGTGCGCGAGAACGTCACGGTGAAGTTCGACCTGATCCTGAAGAGCTGAACCCCTCCCTCTCGACGAGGAACCTGAATATGCCAAGCACTCGCCTGAGCCTGCTCGCCGCTGTCCTCGCGGCGACCCCGGCCTTTGCGCAACACCCTACCATGCGCGTCGCATCCGCCACGCGTGCCGATACCGCTGTCGTCATCGACAGCACCACCATTACGGTGAAGCCGGCGCCACGCCTGCCGCGCTACGAGGCAGCGCCCCTCGAGATCCAGCACATGCGTGCGCCAGACCAGCGCGGCCTGAACGTCTATGAGTCCCCCAAGGACGAGGGCGCACCGTTCACTGGCTTCAAGCTCTCCTGGGGTGGCGCCTTCACGCAGCAGTTCCAGAACCTCACGCATGCGAACACCGCCGACACCAAGGTCGTGGCCGGCGTGGACGCCAACTCGCTCATGCAGATTGGCTCGGGCTTCAACAATGCCGTCGCCAACCTCTACCTCAACGTGCAGCTCGCGAGGGGCATCCGCGTTGCCGTCGAGAGCTACGCGTCGGCGCGCCACCACCAGGAGAGCTGGATCAAGGACGGCTACTTCCTCATCGACGGCTCGCCGATCGAGAACCCGGTGCTCGACAAGATCATGCAGTACGCGACGCTCAAGGTCGGGCACTTCGAGGTGAACTACGGCGACACGCACTTCCGCCGCAGCGACAACGGCCAGACCATGTTCAATCCGTTCGTCGGCAACTACATCATCGACGACTTTACCACCGAGATCGGCGCCGAGGCGTACCTGCGCCACAATGGCTACATGGCGATGGTCGGCCTCACGGGCGGCGAAGTGCACGGCCAGGTCACGGCTCCGGGAAAACGCGGCCCCTCGTACCTCGCCAAGCTGAGTGTGGACAAGCAGCTCGACACGGACCTGCGCGTCCGCCTGTCCGGCTCCATGTACAAGACGGACCGCTCGGTCAACAACACGCTCACGAGCGGTGATCGCGCCGGCTCGCGCTACTACGACGTGCTGGAGAACACGGCATCCTCCGAGACGGCCAACGCGTGGTCGGGCGCGATCCAGTCCGGCATGCGGAACATGGTCACCGCCTTCGTGGTCAACCCGTCGCTCGTCTACAAGGGCCTCGAGTTCTACGGCAATGCCGAGACGATGACCGGCGCCAGCATCACGGAGCCCGGCCGCCGCACCCTTCGTCAGGTGTCGGGTGAAGGCCTCTACCGCTTCTGGGACAAGAAGCTCTACCTCGGCGGCCGGTACAACACGGTGAACGGCGAGCTGTTCGGAATCCCGAACGACATCAACGTGCAGCGCTCGCAGATCGGTGGCGGCTGGTTCGTGACCCCGAACGTGCTGAGCAAGATCGAGTTCGTGAACCAGCGCTACAACAACTTCCCCACGAGCGATATCCGCAACGGTGGCAAGTTCCAGGGCTTCGTGGTCGAAGGCGCCGTCGCCTTCTAGGAGGGGCAGGACCATGACGATGACATCGGCCGTCTCGCTTTCTCCCTCTACGGGTAGCGGCTCGACCCGGATGGACGGGCCGATCGTCCTCGCCGCGAAGCCGTTCGTGATGACCGAAGCACCCCTCGCGGTTGCGCGCTGGCTGGCGCACCGCGAGGACCGGGAACTCCACGTCGTCTCCATCGTCGAGCCGCATGACGTCCTGGCGATTGCGGCCGGCGCGGCGCCGCTCCCGGATCGGTTCTGTGACGATGAACGCGAAGCCGTGGCCCAACGCATATCGGCAGACCTCGGCCTCGCGTCCGCCGATGGCCTCGTGTACAAGATCAGTGTGGAGAAGGGCCCGGACGCACAGGCGGTCGTCGATCACGCTCGGGCTCGTGACGCGCGGCTCATCGTCATCGGAACGGGCCGCCACGACGCCCTCGGTCGATTCATCTACGGCGAGCGCGCAATGCAGATCGTGCGCGCCGCCGACCGCCCCGTGCTCGTCGTGCCCCGCGGAGAGGTCAGCCCGCCGCTGCACCATGCCATGGTCGCAGTGGATTTCAGCCGCGCCTCGCTGCGTGCGGCGCGCGCGATTCTTCCCATGCTCACCCCTGGCGCCGACCTCACGTTGCTCCATGTCCGGCCAGCACATCCCAAGTCGCACACGAGCCCCGCGGATGCGTCGCCCCTGCACGCGGCGCGCGACGACCTGTTCGCCCGGTTCATCAGCATGCTGGCGCTCCCGCCGGGCATCCACGTCTCGACCCGGCTGCTGTGGGGCGATCCCGTGGACGCGATCGTGGCATACGCGAAATCATCCGGTGCGGACCTGCTCGCATGCGGGCGAGTGCAGCATCACTCGCTCGCCGAGCGGATCCTTGTCGGCAGTGTGTCGGCCGGACTGCTGCGCCACGCGCACTGCGCCATCCTCGTGGCGCCGGAGCTGCGCGACGATGCGCGCGCCGATGAACGCGCACCACTCACGGGCGTTGCCGAGTGGGAGGAGGCATCGTGGAGCCAGCAGCTGACCGCATTCTCGCTGCGCAACCGCGACCGCCGCGTTCGGCTCGGCATCGAGGTGCAGGCTGGCCGCGAAGGACGCTGTGTGGCGCAGGACTACTTGCTGCGCTCGATGGCGTTCAATGATCGAGAGCACCTGCGCCTCTTGCTGGTCGATCGGCAGAAACCGGCGAACCGTCTCGCCATGAGCTTCGGCGACATCCGCGATCTCGCGCTCTTCTCGGACATCGACGGCAAGGACACGCGCCTCGTCTTCGAATACGATGGCGGTCGGGGCACGCTGACGATGTCGTCGATGGAATTGCCGGACTACCATGTTGACGGCAAGCGGGCGCACTGACACGTTGTGCAATGACCTGGATCAAGACGACTTTCCCGATCGGCGCCGGCGGCGAGCTCGAGGCTGCGTTCAACGCCCAGCGCGCCTTCTATCCACCGGAGTATGGTCAGCCGGGCGTTCCGTCCGCGGTGGGCGCTGACAGCATCATCTCGTCACACAGCCTGTTTCCCGCGGTGCTGCAGCACGCGTTCTCGGCGTACGGCGCACTGTTGTCGCCGTCGTTGCCGCTGGAGCGGCGACATCACGAGATGATCGCGACGGTGGTGTCCGTCACCAACCGCTGCCGGTATTGACTGCAGGCGCACGCAGAGTTTCTGCGTCGGGTCACGCTGGATGAAACGCTCGCGGCGCAGTTGCGGGCGGACTATCGCTCGGCCCCCATCACGGCGGCGGAGCGCGCGATGCTCGACTACGCGGTGCAGATCAGCGTGGATGCAACCGGCGTGTCGCGCGGTACGCTGGACGGGTTGCGCGCGCATGGCTACACCGACGAGGGTATCCTGCAGATCGCGCTGATCGCGAGCTGGTTCAACTACATCAACCGTGTCGCCGACGCGCTCGGCGTGGGACGCGATGAGCCGGGATCGACCTGCGAGTTGCCGCTTCCTCCCGCCGCCGCGTGGGCGCCCGCCGCGGAGTAGCGTTCGCGCTGCTGGCGCTCTCCGTTGCGGCGACGTCGCCGCGACAGGGCACCGTCGAGCGCCCGCACGATGCAGTTCCCGTCGTCAGCACGGCCGACGTCCATCGCTTCGTGGCCGCCCTGCACCGCATTCCGCCCGGCGACAGGACGTGCGCTGCGTTCGGCGACTATCTCGCCGCCGGTTCGCCGGGACTCATCGCGTACTCGGCGAAGTTCGGCGTGGGTCGGAAGGAGTTGTGCAACGCGCTGCGACGAAGTCCCGCGCTGTACGCGCCGCTCGAGGGACAGCTGGCCGGCGTCGACTCCGCGCGAACGGCGATCGCGGATGTGTATGCGACATACCGCCAGCGCATCGACCCCGACGGCAAGCTGCCACCGGTGTACTTCGTGGTGGGCAACGGCATCAGCGGCGGCACCACGGTGGGTTGGCGCGACCCCATTGTGCTCATCGGCGTGGAGCGGGCGGGCCGCATCGACCGCATCGCGCCGACCATCGCGCACGAGTTTGTGCACACGCAGCAGCATTATCCATGGCTCGGCGCCCTCACCGGCGGTCCGTCATTCCTGCGCGGTTCACTGCTGCGACACAGCATCAAGGAGGGCAGCGCAAACCTCGGGGCCGAGTTGCTCACGGGCACTCGGCAAGGCAACGCGTATGGCGAGGCGCACGCGACGGCGCTGTGGACCGAGTTCCAGGCAGCGATGCACGGCACTGACTACTCTCGCTGGCTCTACAACGGATGGAACGTGAAGGTGCTCGGCGATCGCCCTCCGGACCTGGGCTACTGGATGGGTTACCAGGTGGCGAAAGCGTACTACGAGAAGGCGGCGGACAAGCGGCAGGCGGTGCGGGACATCCTGTCGATCAGCGACTTCGACGGGTTCGTGCAGGCGAGCGGGTACAACGGCGTGGCGCTCACGCGGCTGTCGGTGCTTTAGCGTCTGCCATACGGGCCCTTTGTCATCCTGAGCGCGCCCCATTGTCATCCTGAGCGCGCCCCATTGTCATCCTGAGTGCGCCCCATTGTCATCCTGAGCGCGCCCCATTGTCATCCTGAGCGCAGCGAAGGATCTGCTTTCGGCCGGCCCACAAGCAGATCCTTCGCTTCGCTCAGGATGACAGGTTCCCTCTCGTCCTCTCGTCCTCTCGTCCTCTCGTCCTCTCGTCCTCAGTTGGCCAGCTTCCGCCCCTGAAATCCCCCGTCGGCAAAAGAGAACACCGTCGACGAATCGGGATACGCCACCACCTCGAACGCCCCGCCAATGCCGGCGGGAGGAAGCGACAGGTAGATCCCCACTGCGTCCGCGTCATACTGCGCGAAGCGCGTGACCTCGGCAGCGGTCGGCTTCGTGCCATTCATGATCACGATTACCCGAAGGGCCGAGTCGCCCGGTGTGGTGCCCTCGACCACCGCGTCGATGGTGCCGTCGTGATCGAAGTCGCCGAGGGCGGCGAAGACGGCCGGCATGCCGGCGGAGCCCATGGCGGACGCGGCCTGGCTCACGTCGGAGCGGAAGGACGAGCCGCGCACCGCGCGAAAGCCGGGCGCGAACGCGTCGAGCGCCTGCTGCATGGCCGGCGGCAGGTGGAGCGCGAACCCCACGTCGCTCATCTCGATGCGCGGGTCGTCCACTGTCTTCCCGGCACAGGCCGCGAGCAGGACGAGCAGGGACACGGATCGCAGGAATGTCTTCATGTCGCTCCCGGGGTTGCCCGGAAGATACGCGCCCGCCAACGTGCGTGTCGTGCGGGGCGTAACACTGTCGTGGCCACCACCACCCAACCACCCTGACTTCCAGATGCATTCTCGCCTCATCGCCCTCGCCGGCCTCGCCGGCCTCGTTTTCCTCGCGCGTCCGACGACGGCCTTCGCACGTACGCCGAGCGCGCAGGATCGCGTTGCCGCGGACGTCACCGGACGCATCGTGAATCGCGCCGGCTCACCCATCGGCGACGTCACCGTGACGATGCCCGAGCTCGCGCGCGCCGCGTCCACCACCGCCGACGGACGATTTCGCTTCGACGCGGTGCCGGCGGGCCGGTACACCATCGCTGCGCGGCGGGTGGGCTACCACGCCAGTGCGCGCGCCATCACGCTTGCCGAGGGCACCATCGACCTCACGGTTACGCTCGATCCGGGCGCGCAGGTGATCGAGCCCGTGAACGTCACCGCGATTCGCACGCCCACCATCGCGGCCGCGTCGCCGCTCGCCACGAGCATCCTCACCGGCGACCAGGTGCACCCGGACAACGGCATCTCGCTGGCACACGCGGTGGCGCAGCTCGCCGGAGTGCGCAACGTGTCCACGGGCCAGCAGGTGGGCAAGCCGATGATCCGCGGCCTGTTCGGCCCGCGCGTGCTCGTGCTCACCGACGGCAGCCGCGTGGAAGATTATTCGTGGAGCGACGAGGACGGTCCGTCCATCGACGCGCGCCTCGCGCAGCGCATCGAGGTCATCCGCGGACCAGCCAGTGTGCTCTATGGCTCCGAGGCACTCGGCGGCGTGGTGAACGTCATCCCGGGTGAACTGCCCTACTCGGCCGACGGCTCACGCACGCGTCGCGGGTCGCTCGAGGCCTACGGTGGGACGAACAACACCGAGCTCGGGACAGCGGGCATGATCGAGGGCTCGCAGGGTCGCTACGGCTTTCGTGGCCTCGCCACGGGCCGTTTCGCGATGGATGTGCACACGCCGAGGGGGCTGCTCCAGAACTCGAGCTTCTTCGCCGTGAATGGCGAAGGCGCATTCGGCATCAACGACGCGCACGGCAACACCACGATCCGCGCCGCGCACTACGGCGGCGAGTTCCACTTGCTCGAGGCCAGCGGACCGGAAGCCGGTGACTCCACGGGCGGCCCCGTGCGCCAGACGCTCGACGATCGCGTGCAGGTGACCAACAACCACGTGGTGGGCAGCAACCTGCGTTTCGAGAGCAAGGCGCAGTGGCAGCGCCACGCGCTCACCGAAGTATCCGACGACTGCCAGCCGGCTCCGGGCCAGACCACGTGCGTGAAGGTGAAGGACCAGCAGGCCTTCGGCCTCGTGCTCAACACCGGCACGCTCGACCTGCTCGGCCACCATTCACTCGGCGAGCATCTCGCGGGTACCGTCGGCGTCTCCGGCATGTACCAGATGAGCAGCACGAGCGGCCCGATCTTCCTGGTGCCGAGTGCCACGACGACCGCCGGTGGCGTGTTCTCGTTCGAGCAGCTGACGTTCGGCGCCCTGAGCCTCGTGACGGGCCTCCGCGCGGACACGCGATCACTCTCGTCCGATGCGAGCGCGCCGCTGGCCCTCGCCGCCGACAAGCGGAGCTGGTCGTCGATGACGGGCGACGTCGGCCTTGTCGTGCGGCCGATGCAGGAGCTCAGCCTCGTGGCCAACTTCGGCACGGGTTGGCGCGCCCCGACACTGTTCGACCTCTACACCAACGGTCCCAACGCGGGCGATGCACGCTACGAAATCGGCAACCCCAACCTGAACACGGAACGCGACCACAGCATCGACGGGGGCATCCGCTGGGCGAGCGATCGCGCGCGCGCCGAGGCCACGGTGTTCCAGAACACGGTGGACGACTACATCTTCACGGCGCCCACGTCGCAGACCATCGGTGGGCTGCAGGTGTTCCGGCACACACAGGGCGACGCACGGCTCACGGGCGCCGAGTTCTCCGCCTCGCTCGATGTGCTCGACCCACTCACGGTGCGCGCCAGCCACGACTTCGTGAACGGCACCGCGCGCGCGACGGGCCTGCCACTGCCGCTCATGCCGCCGCCGCGCACCATCCTCGGCGCGAACCTGCATGCGTCGCGGCTCGGGTGGGCCGAGCGTGCGTACCTCGGCGCCGATGTGGAGATCAACCAGACGCAGACACGCCTCGACGCGAATGATGTCCCCTCCCGCGGCTACACGCTGCTCAACCTGAACCTCGGCATGGAGCGCGTGGTGCACGCGCGCCCGCTGCGCTTCGACGTGGACATTCGCAACGCCACGAATGCAACGTACCAGGACTTCCTGAGTCGCTACAAGCGCTTCGCGTACGGCCAGGGCGTGAACGTGATCTTCAAGGTCTCCACGGCCGATCGTTGATCGCTATCTGTCATCCTGAGCGAAGCGAAGGATCTGCTTCTTCTCAGCTGGAGGCGGTCACGTTGCATGGTCAAGCAGATCCTTCGCTTCGCTCAGGATGACAAGGTTCGCTCAGGATGACAAGGTTCGCTCAGGATGACAA
>JBDTYL010000245.1:0-2007 GCA_040005695.1 bacterium
AGCGGGGGCAGCGCGCCGGCGGGCATCTGGTCCATGGCGCCCGCGAGCTTCGCCTGCACTCTCGTCACGCTGCGCTCCTGGTCCTCTCCCACCTTGAAGCGCACGGTGGTCATCGCGTAGCCGTCGCCGGACATGCTGTACACGTGCTCGACGCCGGGAATCTCGAGCATGCGCTGCTCGATCGGCCGCGCCAGCAGGTTCTCCGCCTCACGGGGCGACGCACCGGGCAGCGCCGCGATCACGTCGATCATGGGCACCGAGATCTGCGGCTCTTCCTCCCGCGGCGTGGCGAGAATGCCGAGCAGGCCCACGGCGAGCGAGGCGATCGTCACCAGCGGAGTGAGCTTGGACCGCAGGAAGGCTCGCGCGACGCGTCCGGAGATGCCCATGATCAGTTCCTCGCGGCGGTGGCCGGCACGGCGACGACATCGCCCGGTCGCAGGCCCGCGCTCACTTCGGTCATCGTGTCGAACGTGCCGCCGGTGCGGATCCACCTCGTGTGATCCCCGTCGGAGGTCCGCAGGATCACGCCGACGAGGTCGCCCTCATGCACGAGTGCCCGCGTGGGCACGAGCAGGCCCGGCCGCGTACCGAGAGCCACGCGGATGGTGGCAGTGCTGCCCGGCAGGAGCATGCCGGTGGGATTCGCGACCAGCGCGTTGATGGTGTACAGGTTGCCGGCCGTGGCCGGGACAACGCCCTCCACGATCGCATCCATCGTTCGGCCTTCCACGAGCGCATTCACGTGCTGGCCGCGATGGATGCCCCGCGCCACGCCTGGGGTCGCGTTCACGGTGATGCGAAGCTGGCTGCCATCCTGGATCGTGATGAGCGGCGCGCCGGGCGACGCGAACGCACCGGGATCGACGAAGCGGCGCGTGATGGTGCCGGCGAAGGGCGCGCGGATGACGGCGTAGGCACTCACGGCGCCAAGTTCGGCGGCCGCCGCGCGCGCGGCGCGGACGCCCGACTCCGCGCGTGTGAGGCCGGTCTCGGCGGCATCGAGCTGCGACTTCGTCGCGGCGCTGTCGTCGTAGAGCGCCCGCATGCGGCCGGCCTGCAGCACGGCGTCGTGATGCGAGGCCTCCGCGCCGGTGATCGCCGCCGACACCTGCCCTTCCCGCGCTGCGAGGTCGCGCGCGTCGAGGTGGACCAGCGGCTGTCCGGCGGCCACCGCATCGCCTTCGTGCACCGAGACGGTGAGCACGGTGCCCATCAACTTGCTGCTCAGCGTTGCCTGCCGGAGCGGTTCGGCGACGCCGGACGCGTCGAAGGTGGCGCTGATGATGGTGTCGTTCACCGTATATGTCGCGCCGGATCGAGGCGGCGCGGCCGACGCGATCTCTGGCGTGGGGGTGGAGCAGGCCGCCGCGAGCGTGAGCGCCGTTGTGCCGGCGAGAAGTCGGAACGTCATGACGAGAGTCCTCGGCGTATGTGGTGCGGCAGTCAGTGGTGTCTGCGTCATTGTTCGCGTTCCGGCATGGTGACGGCGCCGCGGTCGGCGATGCTCGCGCTGTCATCGAGCACGGCCAGTGTGGCGGGGTCGCGTCCAGTGGCCAGGCGGCGCTCTGCGGCATCGACGATGACCACGTAGCGCGCCTGGGCGAACGCGAGGGCGCTCTGGGTATCCACGGTCTGCGCGTCGAGCAGTTCGGTGACGGACGCCAATCCGCCCTCGTACTTCCGCGCCACGATGCGGTGCGCCTCGGCACTCTGCGCAACGGCGCGCTCGGCGATGGCGAGACGCGTGAGCGCCACCATGAGCGCGGTCCGCGTCTGCTCGTCCTGCAGGCGGCCGTTCGCGACCGCGGCCTCCGCCTGCGCGCGCGCCGGTCTCACGAGCGGATGTCGCCAGCACGTCGGCAATCTCGCTGGCACCCGAAAACGGGCTCCAGGTCGCCATCACGCCTACCGTCCAGTTCCTGTCTCCCGCATACACGCGGTCGGGCGAATTCCAGTCGTAGCGCGCGAACGAGTTGATGCGCGGGAGATACGTGGATCGTGCGC
>JBDTYL010000246.1:0-1874 GCA_040005695.1 bacterium
AGAACAGCTGGTTGAAGGTCAGGTCGTCGGTCATCAGGCTGGTGAAACGCGAATTCCAGCAACATGGAATCACCATGCCGGATGCGGCGCGAGAGATCATCTTTCCGCAGGGCGTTCCGGTCGTCCACGACCACGTCGAGGCTGCTGTACCCTCGCCCGCACTCGCACCCGCATCGAGCGCCGTGCCAGACGCCGACGTCGTGTCGACGAAGGCCGAAGGCGGGCTCCATAGCGAGGCCAAGGTGATCGAGGAACAGGCACGCCGGGCGCGCAAGCCCGGCGAGCAGGATCTGCTCGAGCCCGGGGCATTGGTGGCTGACGCGGCGCCACACCCGACGGGCGGCGGCTAGGCGGTGTGCGCGCGTGGCCTGACCCCCACGCCTTGGCGCCGCGAATGCTGGAGTACACCGGCGGCAGGGTAGTCCCCATATGCAGCAACGCGGCGCACTTCGCGCCAAGCCACCGATTCCGATCACCGCAACAGGAGAAGCGCATGCAGATCCAGGTCAATACCGGACACAATATCGATGGAAACGAGACCATGGTGGCCGCGACCACCGACATCGTGGCGCATGCGCTGCGGCGCGTCAGCGATCACATCACGCGGGTGGAATTGCATCTCGCTGACGAGAACGGCCCCAAGGGAGGTGACGACGACATCCGCTGTACGCTGGAGGCCCGGCTCGAGGGTCGTCAACCGATTGCGGTGAGGCATAACGCCGGCACCATTCCGCTCGCCGTGCAGGGTGCAGCCAGCAACCTCGTGTCGCTCATCGAGAGCACGCTCGGGCGCACGGAGGCGCTCCAGCGCGCAGAACGAGCCTGAACGCACGACCATCGCTGCGTGGCTTGCGTCGGGGCACGGCGATGCCCCGCGCCGTGCCCACGATGTCTATGGCTGCGGTCGCTCGAAGATCGACGCCCATTCCTGATAGCGCTGCGCGATCCGCGAGACCGCCTGCTCGCGCGTCGCACGGTTGGCCAGGAAATCCGCGACCGCGTCCCAGAACGTCGTGCGTCCCACCGCGAAGCCGATGAATCCCGGCACCGAGGCAGCGGTCTCGAGCCACGCCACCACCTTCTGCTCGTCGGCGCCGCGGCCGAGCACGATGCAGCCGACGCCGCTCCGGTCACCGCGCCGCGCCATGGCGACGATGGCCGCACAATCCTCGCGGCGGTCGAGTCCCTCGATCTTCCACACGTCAGGCTCGACGCCGGCGTCCTGCAGTATCCGGATGGTCTCGAGCATGAGCCGAGGGCGAACGTCGAGGTCGTAGTCCGCCAGCACGCCATGCACGCCAGCGAGCTGCGCCTTCGTCGCCGGGACGAGCAGCTCGAACATGAACGGCTGCTTCGCGCCGTGGCAGTAGCGGGACAGGCGGACGAGTCGCGCGGTCTGTCGCGCATTGAGCTCGGCGTCGCCTTCCGGGTTGTATCGCACCAGCACTTTCGCGAACGTCGGAGCAATGGCCTCGATGTGCGCGGCGAAGTCATCGCCGAACTCGAACTCGAACTCGTCCGAACCGCTCAACTCCGTCGAGACTGCGGTGACATACCCTTGTCGCACGGCGTCGCGCAGGATGTCGGCGCCGAACTCCTCGTCGACGAGGATGCCGGCCCGTTCCTTTGGCAGTCCGTTGGCGACGGCCTCGCGGAAGCCGTCGTAGATGACGCGCTTGCTCGCCGACACGGCGGCGTGCTGCTCCGCCGTGAGCGGCGGAACGAAGTGACACATGCCGGAGATGTACGAGTGCCGGTGATCGAACGGCAGGATGTAGAGTGGCGCGTCGCTCACGTTGACGCCGGCTTCTCGGCGTGGCCGCCGAACTCCGAACGCATCGCGGACAGGACACGGTTCTGGAAATCGGCCTGGC
>JBDTYL010000247.1:0-4322 GCA_040005695.1 bacterium
GAGGTGCGCCGGGTTGTAGACGGTGGGCCCGCAGGTGTACATGCGCACCGTGGTGCCGTCTGCCGGTGCGAACGGCTCGACCTGCCGGGTGAGGGTGTTGTACAGCCGAAAGTCGGACAAGGCGTCGCGCGGGGTGAGCGGTGAAGAAACAGGAATCGTATGCGGCAACTACGATCGTGGAAAGTTACCCGGGTTGAAGCTGGCGATGCCCTCGGCATCGAGCGCGCGCTTGATCCGCCCGCGAAGGTCCCGCGCCACGTCGTCGCGCCGGTACGGGTCCACGCGCGCGACGGCGCGTAGCGTGACCCCACCGCCAGCGATCTTCTCGATGCCGGTGACGCGCGGCGGCGCCAGCAGGGAGTCGGCCCACGCCGGGTCGCTGCCCAGCTCCCCCACGGCGCGGGCGATGGCTTCCGCCGCCTGGTCCGCCTGCGCCCAGGGCACCTCGACGTCCACCGCCACGCGACCCCATGACCGGGTCAGGTTCGTGACCTGGGCGATCTGCCCGTTGGGGATGATGTGGAGCGCCCCGCTCGAGTCGCGCAGGTAGACGAGGCGCAGGGTGATGTTCTCCACCACTCCCTCGATGGCCCCCAGACGGATGACATCGCCCAGGGCGAACTGGTGCTCGAGCTGGAGGAAGAATCCCGTCACGAAGTCGCGCACCAGGCTCTGCGACCCGAACGAGATCGCGAGTCCGACCACCCCGGCGCTCGCGAGCAGCGGCGAGATGTTGATGTCGAGCTGGTTGAGCACCATCAGCACGCCAACGATCGTGAGCACGGCGCGGCCGAGGTGGCGCACGAGTTTGGCCGCGGTGCGAGCGCGCTGCTCGCGCACCGAGTGCAGCTGGTCGCTGCCCTCTGCGCCGCGACGCTCGATGCCCCGCGAGATGAAGCGGAGGAGATACCAGAGGGCGAAGATCGCGACCAACACGCCGCCGACCCCCACCGCCTTGTCCACCGCGTAGTCCCTCCCGCTCGCGCGCCACTCCGCAATGGTGTGCGGCCGGGAAAGCGTGACGTCGGCCGTCTCGACGGCGGGTGGCATGAGCATGGCGGCAAGGTAGAGCGCCGCGCTGCCGACGGTCAACGGAGCGCGCGAACCGGCCGAGGTGCCGCCGACTCGGCGACCCGACGAACCGCGGTGCGCTCGAGCGGCGTGAGTCGTCCCTCGTGGAGCAGGAGCACCCGATCCACGAAGGGACGCACGGACGCGACGTCGCGGGCCGTGACGAGGAGGGCGTCGGCTGCACACTCGCGGGCGGGAAGCGCGTCCGGACAATCGGCGAGGAGGAGCACGGGCGCATGAACCGACGGTCCCTCGTCCGGGGCGCCCATCACCCACCGCACCGGCAACCCGGCGCGCACGCAGCCGGCGTCCGCCCGCCGCGCGCCCGACACACATTGCAGGAACGTCGTCTTGCCGGCGCGCCGCGCGCCCACGATGGCGACGCGCTCGCCGCGCTGAATCTCGAGCGAGCAGTCGCGGAGCGCCCAGACACGCGCCGAGCAGCCACGTACGCCGGCGACGTAGCACTTCCAGAGGTGACTGACCTGCAGTGCGACAGGCATCACGCATGATGCGCATCGCCGCGCGCGTCACGTCATCGATTGTCGGCGTGCCGTTCGATTCGCGTGCGTCAGCGGGGACGATCGCGGTGGAACGAGGCAATCGCCTCGTCCAGCGCCGCCGCGCCGAACCGCACCGTGTCGGTGGTGGGCAGGCCGGTCTCGCGCGCCACTGCGTCGATAGCGCGCCGCGCGGCGGGCTCGTCGAGGTCGTAGGTGTTGAGCGAGACGGCGATCACCGGCGCGGGGCGCAGCGGTGCGGCGGCGTCCTCGCTCAACCGGATGAAGTCGCGCAGGGGCGGAATGCGCACCCATTCGCAGCGGTTGATCGCCGTGCGGGACGGCTGCGCGCACATCACCTGCGCGTGGGGCAGCGACCCGTGCAGCAGGCCGTACGTGACGCCCGAGTAGCTCGGATGGATGATGGAGCCCTGCCCTTCCACCAGCACGAGGTCGGAATCGCGCGCGCACTCGAGCACGAGCCGCTCCGCCGCGCCCGCGATGAAGTCGGCCACCACGGCGTCGACGCCGATGCCGCGCCCCTCCACCAGGATGCCGGTCTGCCCGGTGGCGGCGAAGCTGGTGCGGATCCCGCGCGCCCGGAGGTCACCAAGGAGCTGGAGCTGCGTGGTCATCTTGCCGATGTTGCAGTCCGTGCCCACGGTGAGCACCACCGTGGCATCGACGTCCCGCACGCGCCCATTCGCCACGGTGAGGCCGGCGGGAGGCCGACGCAGGTCATGGATGGTGACGCCGTGCCGCTGCGCGAGCGCCGCGAGTTCCGGCACGTCCGAGATGAAGGTGTGGAGCCCGCTCCATATATCGAGGCCACGCTGGATGGCGCTCGCGAGGAGCGTGACCCACGTTGCCGGCAGCTGTCCACCCGCCGGCGCGATGCCGATGACCAGCGCATTGGGCCGCAGCGCGAGTCCCTCCTCGAGCGTGCCGACCACCGGGATGTCGCCGCCGAAGCCGAGCACCTGGCCAGCCGTGCGCCCGGCCTTGCTCGCGTCGATGATCCCCACCACGCGCTCCGGCGTATAGCGGATGCAGGCGTTGGCGGTCTTGGATTCTTCCGGGCCGAAGAGGCCGTCGGCGAGGATGAGGTAGCGCAGGTCGCTGGGCATGACGGCGGCTGGCGGTGAAGTCGGCGGGAATCAGGCCGGAATCGCCACGACGCGACGCTCGAGCGTGCCGACGATGTCCACGGGGGCGGTTGGAATGATCACGCCCCCTTCGGACGCGGGCAGCCGCAGGATGAGCGGGCGCTCGCGCGTGGTGCGCCGGAAGCCCTGTCCCTCGTAGATGCGGGACAGGAGGATGCGCTTCACCACCACCATGATCACCGCGAGGCCCGGCACCGCGACCAGCAGGCCGAGTGGCCCGAGCAGCTTGCCGACGATGAGGACGAAGACGATGGTGAGCACCGGCGGCAGATCCACCTGGCGCTGCATGATGTACGGCGACACGAGGTTGCCCTCGATCAGGTGCACGATGATGCCGAGCCCGATCACCCAGAGCGCCCTGCTCCCGCCGTCCGGGCCGGTGAGGACGAAGAGGGCGGGCAGCGTCGTGGCGAGCAGCGTCCCGAAGAACGGGACGATCGTGGCGAGGCCGGTGAACACGCCGAACGTGATGTAGTAGGGCACGTGCAGGAAGTACAAACCCGTCGCCGTCAGCGTCCCGAGGAACGACATCGTCAGGAGCAGGCCCACGATGTAGGCACGCAGCGAACCCGCGCAGTCCGCGAGCACGTCGCGGACGAGGTCCCGATGGATGGGCGGGAACAGCGCGATGAGCCACTCGCGGTACAGGGCCGGATGGACGGAGAGGTACAGCCCCATCACGATCACGGAGAAGAGGCTCACCAGCACCTCGACCAGGCCGAGCACCTTGGGCACGACGTTGCCGAACTGCGACGAGACCTGGGCGTAGACGGCGGTGAGGATCTTGTGGTCGCCGGGCTTGTACACCCCCTGGAGCGCCGGCACGCGTGCCGCGAGTCGGTCGAGCGCCGCTTCCCATCCGCCGATGTAGTTCGGCAGGACCTTCACCAGCTCCTGCGTCTGCGCGATGAGCGGCGGGACGAGCGCGTAGAACAGGACGGTGAGTCCGCCAAACGAGATCAGGATCGCGACGAGGAGCGCGATGCGCTCGGGCAGGCGCGCGCGCCGGTGCAGTACACCGGCGAGCGCTCCCAGGTAGAGCGAGATCAGGATGCCGAGAAACAGCAGGAGGAACACTTCGGCGACGCGCAGCCACAGCCACAGCGCGACGACGGTGAAGACGGTGGCCGCGAGGATGGGGCCGAACTTGAACTTGACGACGCGTCCCGCTGCCTCCTTCACTGCGCCTTCCGTGTTCCAGGACGCTCGATCTCCGCCGCGATCTCCTCTTCATCCCGCTGGCCTGCCCCGAGCGCCTTGTTCTGCGCCGGGGCGCCGGAGGGCAGCATCCCCATCTTCTGCTTCAGCGCGAGGAGCTGTGCATCCACCGACACTGCGCCCGCACCGCGCTCGAGCTGCTTGAAGTCGCGCTGCAGCGTGTCGCCGGTGAACTCGTCCTCGATCTCCGACGCGGCCTTGATCTGCCGCTCGTTGGTCTCGATGCGCTCCTCCATCCGGGCAAACGCCTCGAACGCGCTCTTCTCGGACAGCGACGACATCGTCTCGGCGATGCGCTGCTGCGCCTGCGCGCGGCGCTGGCGAGCGATGAGGAGGTTCTTCTTGCGCTTCGCCTCCTCGATCTTGT
>JBDTYL010000248.1:0-1556 GCA_040005695.1 bacterium
CCACCGGACAGACGTCGACGCACGCCTTGTCCTTGGTGTTGATGCAGGCTTCGGTGATGACGTAGGGCATGGATCGCCTCAGATGATACTTCGAGGAGTGGGCGCTTCGCCTAAGCTTAATGCGATTCGCGGGTGCGACAACGGCTGGCGGGCCGGCAGCCTATCGCCAGGGTGGCGCTGCGCCCTTCTTCCGCGGCAGGTCCGGGTTGTGGCGATACAGCGTGCACGTCCGCCCGATGGTCTGCACCACGTCGGCGCCGAGCTTCTCCGCCAGCTCGTGCGACGCGTCCTGGGGCTTCACGTCCGCGGCCTTCACCAGCGCGATCTTCACCAGCTCGTGCGTCCGCAACGCGTCGTCGATGGTCTGGAACAGCGCATCGGTGAGCCCCTGGTGCCCCACGTGCACAAGTGGCGAGAGGCGGTGCGCCTCGGCGCGCAATTCGGCGCGCTCCCTGGACGTGATTGTCATGGCCGAGCGGAATCGTGCGTGAGGAGTATGAGCGGATACGGATTGATCGGGTCGCCATCCCAGTACTTCCCGTCGGCCGGCATGCGCATCACCTGGAAGTGCAGGTGCGGCGTGTCCTTCGGCGCGTTGCCCGTGGTGCCCACGAAGCCGAGCGTGTCGCCACGCGCGACCTGCGCGCCCTGCATCAGCCCGGGCTGGTAGCCGTCGAGATGCGCATAGTAATACACCACGCGGCCGAGCGGGTCGGTGGCGTAGATGGTGTTGCCGCCGAGCGTGTTGACGCTGATGCGGAGGATGCGGCCACTGTCGGCCGAGAGGACGGGCGTGCCGCGCGCTGCCATGATGTCGAGGGCGCGATGCGTGCGCCCGCCGTCGCGACCTTCGTCGAAGGCGTCGTGCAGCTGGCCCAGCGTGGCGCCCGCCACGGGAATGGAGAGCCCGCGCGCCATCAGGTAGTCCACGACCTCGGCGCTGGAGACGCTCGTGCGTGCGGCGGACGACCCGACGTCCGACGCCGACAGCCCGGTGCGCGATGGAGGGGCGGGCGCGGGTGCGGCCGCCGAGTAGGCGTGGCGGGCGCAGCCGGAAACGAGCAGCGCAATGGAAAGCAGGAGGAGACGACGCATCGTTATCGAGACGCGCCATGCAGTGCCGCGGTCACCTCAGGGGAGAGGCGTGACTGGTCCGCTCGACTGGGCCGAACAGCTCAAGCATGCCGCGGGAACCGGACTCCAGGATGCTCGCGCCCGGTGCAGGAACCGAACCCGTGCGGCTGTTGCACGGCAGATCGGTTGGCTAGCTTACCCGTCAGTCGAGACCCGAACGGAGATCCTGATGCAGGACGAACTCACGCATTCGTACGCTGGCCAGCACATCCCCTTCAAGCAGGAAGGATGGGGGATCGCCCTCTTTATCGTGTTCCTCGCCGTGGCGTCCGCGACCGGCGCGTGGTACGTGCACAAGACGACCTACAAGGCGCCGACCGACCTCCGCTTCCACGCGGCAGGCACCGGCGGCACCGGCGGCACATCCGCCGCGCCCGAGCACTAGAGAGCGTCACCCCAGCGCGACCTCGAGGGGTGATGCG
>JBDTYL010000249.1:0-3810 GCA_040005695.1 bacterium
CTCGCTGGCGCTCGCTGGACGGGGGACGGCTCGCTCGCTGGCGCTCGCTGGACGGCTTAACGGCACGAACGAGTCGGGGCGCATCTCAATCGGCAAATTGGCGCGCGAAGGTTGCCAGCATCTTGCGTTCGGACGCGAGCAGCTCGCACAGCTCCGTAAGCTGGGAAGCGTTGCCCATGCCGAGCTGCATCGCGAGGCGCGACTGAAATTCGAGCTCGCTCGCCGAGCCGGACGAATAATTCAGGAAGTTGACCAGTTGCGCGTGCGTGCGGCGCCCGCAGCCTTCCGAGATGTTGGACCCGATTGACACCGCTGCCCGCCGCATCTGGGTAACGAGGCCGAAACGCTCGGCTGCCGGGAAGTCGCTGGTCACTTCGTACGTCTTGATGGCAATCGAGAACGCCGTATCGGTGATGCGCAATTTGTAGGGATTTCGCATGCGCCATTTTACGGTGCCGTCTTGAGGACTCCGCCATCGTTTCGATGCTTGGCAAACCAGCGCGCTGCTCGACGCAGGCCCGTCCAGCGAGCGAGCCGTCCCCCGTCCAGCGAGCGCCAGCGAGCGAGCCGTCCCCCGCCGTACTACCTTCCCCACGTGACCGAACAAACCCCGACCCCTCGTCGCATCCTGCTGGTCGACGCGGACGCGTTCTTCGTCGCGGTGGCGCGCTGGGCGGACCCCGAAGGAGCGGGGCGCGCGCCATACCTCCTCGTCGGCGGCACGGCAGAGGGTCGCGGCATCGTGTGCTCGGCCTCGTATTCCGCGCGCGCTTTCGGCGTCCGGTCGGCGATGCCGATGTCGCAGGCGCTGCGGCTGTGCCCGGATGCCATGTGCGTGCCTGTACCCGGCAAGGCCTGTCGCGAGAAGCATCGTGAAATCCGGTCGGTGCTCGAGCGGTTCTCGCCGGTGGTGCAGTCCGCGAGCATCGACGAGTGGTACGTGGACCTCGCGGGGACGGACACCTATCACGAGCACGCGTCGCTCGACGCCATCGCGCACCGCATTCGCGACGCGGTCCTCGCCGAAACCGCGATGACGGTCTCCATCGGTGGCGGCACGTCGAAGCTCATCGGGAAACTGGCCGCGGAACGGGCCAAGCCGAAGCCGGAGACGGGCGCGAACGGCGTGCTCATCGTACCTGCCGGTGAAGAGCTCGAGTTCATGCGACTGCTGAAGCTCGCGGACATTCCTGGCATTGGGCCCAAGACCACGGCCCGCCTGGCCGAGCGCGGTTTGCGGTCCGTCGTGGACGTGATGAACCTCGACGCGGCCGCGCTCTCGCGACTGGTCGGCCCGCGGGATAGCGCCTGGCTCGCGCGGCGCGTGCGCGGCGAAGACAGCGGCGAGGTGGCCAGGGAGCGTGAGGCCGCGAAGAGCATCAGCCGCGATGACACCTTTCCGGTGGATCTCGACGACGACCTGCTCCTCGAGGGCGAGTTGACGGCGCTCGTGACTCGCGCCGCGGGGGACTTGCGCAGTGATGACCTCCGGGCGCGCACCGTCACCGTGCGCATCCGCGACCGCGACTTCACCACGCGCCAGGCCAGCCGCACCGTGGACGAGGCGCTGGAGTCGGACCGCGCAATCTTCCTCGTCGCGCGCGCACTCCTCCAGAAGCTCCGCAAGGCGCGTCGCGTGCCTGCGCGGCTGCTCGGTGTGGGGTTGTCCAACTTCGGCGAAGCGCCCGCACGTCAGCTCACGTTGTTCGAGTCCGCGAGCGAACGCCTCGAGACGCCGAAACTACGGCAGGTGTCGCGTGCGATGGACGAGGTGCGCGAAAAGTTCGGACGCGACGCGATCGCGCCCGGCCGGCGGCATTAGTCAGGACGTCGCCACGGTGGAAGCGAGCCGCCGGAGCGAGTGATCGAGCGCCTGGACGATCGCCGGCTCGCGCGCGAGCGCGTCGTCCGTCATGCCCCGCGGTACGGCGATCGTGACGCACGCGTCGTCCACCAGTGCGACCGACATGGTGCGCAGCGTTTCCGCCAGCGCGGCGATCCCGTGCACGGCATGCGGTGACGTATTGATGAATGCCACCCGCTTGCCGACCATCTCGGGACCGCCAACGAGCCAGTCGAGCGCATTCTTCATGAGACCCGAGATGCCGTGGGCGTACTCGGGACTCGAGATGATCACCGCGTCCGCCGCGGCGACTTGCGCCCGGAACCCCCGCACCGCCGGCGGGAGGAGCGGATCGTCGAGGGTCCGATCCAGGTCTGGATTGAAATACGGGAGCGCGTCCAGCCCGTCATGGAGATGCAGATGGACATCCGGCGGCGACACGCGGACCGCGGCGCGCAGGATGGCGCTGTTCGACGACGCCGCGCGGAGGCTGCCCGAGATCGCGAGGACGCGCATGACCGCGGGCCGGTTACGGCGTCTCGGGTTCCGCAACGAATGCGAGCCAGCGCCCGTCGGGGCTGACCGCGAGCCGGCTTACGTTCTTCGCGCCGGACTTCGTCAGGTCCGCGACCGGACGCCAGCCGCTGGTCGCATCCAGTGCACGGTTCCACCGCACGAGCATGCCGTGCGTGACGGTGAGCAGGATGGCGTCCGGTGTCCAGGCGTGATACTCATTGTCCGGCGCGGCGCGCACGAGCATGGTCTCCGACGAACCGCTCGACGACTGCCGCATGATCCACCAAGCCTTCGCGCTGTCGCGCTGCGTGTAGCTGAAGCCATCCCTCCCGGGAATGCGCAACAGCGCCCGCCCGACGTCGCGTGCCCGGATCTCGTCGTGCGCACCGTCGCTGTCGATGACGTGCAGCGTGGACGGCGTGCCGAGCACGTAGGCAGCGATCCGCGCCGGTCCCAGCCACGCGTGGTAGCCCACGGGCTTGAGCGCAGAGAGCAGCACCTGCGGATCCGACCCGTCCATCGCAAAGCTCCAGAGCCGTTGCGTGGAGTCCGCCTCGACACGGATGACGCTGAAGCGAAGACTCCCCGGCATCACGGTGGCCGAGTACTCGCTCTCGGGGGTGGAAGTCACGCGCGTGGAGCGGCGCGTGGCGATGTCGTAGCGCCAGATATCCGCCTGCCGGTCCGCCCCGACCACGGTATAGAGGAGCCCGCGGCTGTTCGGCAGGAAGCCCGGCTGGTTGTCGTAGCCCGCGCGGTGCGTGATGTTCACCGCCCGTCCCACGATGATGGAGTCACCGCGGCGGGAAAGCGGGGCGAGGTAGATGTCGGTGGACGGCGCCTGCGCCGGCGCGATGGCCGACCACGCGCACAACAGGGTGGCCGCCATCGCGGCGACGCGGCTCATTCGAGCTCCAGCAGCACAGCGCCTTTCTCGACCGCCGTGCCCACGACGGCCAGCACCGCCTTCACGGTACCAGCGCTCGTGGCTCGCAATTCGTTCTCCATCTTCATTGCCTCCATGACGACCAGGCTCTGGCCGGGTTGAACTGCGTCGCCTACCTGTACGCCGACCCGGACGATCATGCCGGGCATGGGCGCGATGAGGGGCGCGGGGCCCGAGGCCTCGCGGCTCGCGCCGCTCAGCTCGCGGATGGCGCGGGTGCGTTCGTCGAGCGCCTCGACTTCATAACGGAACCCGTCGAGCCACAGGGTATACCGTCCGCGCGTCGCGCCGCGCCGCGCCACCACGCGATGCACTTCATCGCCGATGGTCACCATGCGCACCGGCGTGCCTTCCACGTCGCTCACGTGTGCGACGTGCTCGGACCCCTCGACGGTCACGACGTCGCCATCCAGGTCCACCTCTATCTCGGTACTGCCTACAGTCACCAGATATTTCATGCCGCCTCGGGAACGAGCTCGCACACCGTCTCGACGTGCGCGGTCTG
>JBDTYL010000250.1:0-18552 GCA_040005695.1 bacterium
CGTGCACGACCGCGGCGCGTTCTATGAGACCGCCGGCTGCCTGCGCGACGTCATCCAGAATCACCTCTTCCAGGTGATCGCGCTGCTGGCAATGGAACCGCCCGTGAGCCGCCATTACGGCGCGGTCCACACCGAGAAGGCCAAGGTGTTCGAGGCGATGCGCCCGGTCACGTCGCGCGACGTGGTGCGCGGCCAGTACAAGGGCTACCGGAAGACGCCCCACGTTGCGCGCGATTCGGACGTGGAGACGTACTGCGCCATGCGCCTGCACATCGACTCATGGCGGTGGGAGGGCGTGCCGTGGTTCGTGCGCTCGGGAAAATGCCTCGCGCAGACCGCCACGGAGGTGGTCGTCGAGCTCAAGGCGCCACCCTCGAAGCTGTTCGCGGATTCCGCGCCGGAGAGTGGCGCCGGCAACTACCTGCGCTTTCAAATCTCACCGAATTCCGCCATCGCGCTCGGCGCGCGCGTCAAGCGCGCGGGCAAGGAGTTCGTGGGGGAGCAACGCGAGCTCTACATGGTGGACAAGCTGGCGAACGCCGAGTCGCCGTACGAGCGCCTGCTCGGCGACGCGATGGCTGGCGATGGCGCACTCTTCTCGAGGGAAGATGCGGTGGAAGCCGCATGGGTCGCCGTGGACAAGGTGCTCTACCATCACGCGCCTGCGTTGCCGTACGCACGCGGTAGCTGGGGCCCGCCGGAGGCCGACGCACTGGTGGCGCGTTACGGGGGTTGGCGCAATCCGTCGGCGCGATGAGCCGGGTGATACGCAAGTGTCGCATGAGTCAGCGGACCCCGTCATTCCGTGTGTCGGGAGAAGTCCGCTGTTCGTCCGCGCGCGCCTGATGTACCATTCGTTCGTGCGCCCTCTCTTCCGACCCGTTGCGGTCCTCCTGACCCTGGTGCTTCTCCAGCTCGTGCTGGTGGAGAGCGGGTACGCGTGTCGGATGCCTTCGGACGGCGCAGCAGGCAGTGAGTCGATGGCGAATATGCCGATGCCGGGCAGTCAGGGGCAGTCGTCATCCAGGCCGACTCAGAAGAACCAGCAGCCGGCTCCCTGTCAGTTCCCCTGGGCGCCGAACGGTTGCCAGGCAATGGCTCCCTGTGCACCGGCCGCGCTGACCGTGGCTTCTGCCGCGACGGTGCCCATCGCCTGCGGGCAAGTCGCTCTCGTGCGCTTCGATCCGCTCGCGCCGAAGTCCGTCAGCGTCGCGCCCGAGCTCCGCCCTCCCAGAGCGTAGTCCACTCCGATCTGCTCGTCAGATCCGTCGCCCATCGACTGTGGCCGACGGTGCTGCCGCACGCATCGACGCGCCCATTGGCGGCGTGTGATGACGCGAGGCAGCGGTGGACCCTCGCTCAGGAACTCATGCGTACCCGCCACTTCCTCGCCGGCGCGCTGCTCGTCGGCGTGATGCATGCCGTCATCGCGACGGCGCAACAACCCGATAGTCCCTCGATGCGCGCCGCCGATGTCGGCGCTGCGCCTGCAAACCACGAGTCCATGTTCAATCTGGATTCGCTCGTTGCGCGGGCCATCACGGTGAATCCCGCGCTGCACGCAGCGCGGGCGCGCGTCGATGCGGCACGCGCTCGCGTTCAGCCCGCGTCCTCCCTGCCGGATCCGATGCTGATGTTCGGCATCGTGAACCAGCCGCTCGGCAGCATGTCGTCCCCTGCGGGCGGGATGGCGGCCGCCAGCGGACCGGACCCGATGACGATGCGCATGATCGGCGTAGTTCAGACGCTGCCCTTCCCCGGAAAGCTTGCGCTCCGCAAGCAGGTGGAAGAGCGCGAGCTCGACGCGAGCGAGGCCTCGCTCGACGCCGCACGACGGCGGGTTGTCCGAGACATCAAGGCTGCCTACTACGAGCTTGCGTTCATCGATCAGGCATTCCCGATCGTGGAACACAGCCGCGATGTCCTCGTGAGCCTCATCGCCGTCAGCGAGTCGCGCTACAGCGTCGGCGCGGGAAGGCAGGAGGACGTGCTCCGGGCGCGCGTCGAGGCGACGCGGCTGGCCGAGACGGCGAGCGGCTTGACCGAGCAGCGCCGCGCTGGTGTCGCGCAGCTGAACGCGCTGCTCGACCAGCCGAGTGAGACACCCGTTCCACTGCTCGCGATACCAGTGGCGATCGCGCGCGTGGCCGTACCGTCCTCGTCGAATGCGATTCGGTTCACCTCCGTCGCGTTGGGATCGAGGGCTGCCGACTCGCCACTGCTGCCGCTCGTGGAGCTCCAGGACGCGGCGATTCATGGGAGCCCAGAGATCCGCGAGCACCTCGCGGTGCTTTCGGCGCAGGCGGCGCGGGTCGAGCTCGCGCGGAAGGAGCATCTCCCCGACGTCGACCTGTCGCTGCAATACGGGCAGCGTGGTGGCGGACTTCCCGACATGGTCACCGCGATCGTCTCCCTGCCCATCCCGGTCTTCAAGGGCCGCAAGCAGGACCAGCAGGTCGTCGAGGCGGCCGCGCAACTCGCGGCGCTCGAGGGTGAGCACCACCGGATGGTGAACACCATTCGCGCGGATGTCGCTCGCCTGGTCTCGGAGATCGAGCGCGAGCGCACGACGCTGGCGCTCTCGGTGAAGGCGATCCTCCCACAGAGTCGCGCGGCGCTGACGTCGGCGACGGCGAGCTATCAGGTGGGCAAGGTGGAGTTCCTCACGGTCCTCGAGAATCAGGCGACCATCTTCACCTACGAGACCGAGTATTTCCGTGCGTTGACCGACGTCGCGACGAAGGTCGCGGAGCTCGAACGCATCGTTGGAGCGGAGGTGCTGAAGTGAGCGCGCACCTCCCCAGCGCGGGCCGCGCCCCACGGCGGCGGCTCGCCGGGATCGTCGGCATCGTGGTGATCGTCCTCGCGGGCGCCTGGGCCATTGTCACAGTGCGGCATCGCGCATCGACCGACGCAGCAGTCGCTTCCCCATCCGCCGCAGCCACGCAAGGCAAGGGCACGGCCGGCATGAGCATGACGGCAAACGGCTCGGTGCGGCTCACGGCGAGTCAGGTCCGCCAGTTCGGCGTCACGTTCGGCACGGTGGCGATCCGATCCCTCATGGCGGACACGCGCACGACAGGCGTCGTCATCGTCGATGAGACTCGGGTCGCGCAGGTCGCACCGAAGGTCGCCGGATTCGTCGAGCGACTCTACGTCAATGCCACCGGACAGCAGGTTACGCGCGGACAACCGTTACTCGAGATCTACTCACCGGACCTCGTCTCGGCCCAGCAGGAGCTGCTGCTCGCCGGACGGCTCCAGCGTGACATCGGCGGAAGCGCGGTCCCGGGGGTCCCCGGCAACACGACGGACCTGGTCGCCGCCTCCCGTCGCCGGCTGCAGCTGTGGGACATCTCGGAGCGGCAGATCGACGAGATCCTTCGCACCGGCCGGGTACGACGTACCCTGACGCTCTTCGCGCCGGTCTCCGGGGTCGTGATGGAGAAGAAAGTCGTGCAGGGTCAGGCCATCTCGGCGGGCGAGCAACTCTACACGATCGCCGATCTCGGTGCCGTCTGGATCGACGTGCAGCTTCGCGAGAGCGACGCGGCGGCGGTGCGTGTGGGATCCGGCGCGGACATTCAGGTGACGGGACTACCAGGCCACACGCTGAAGGGCCGCGTTGCCTATGTGTATCCGACGCTCGATTCAGTGAGTCGCACCGTGCGCGCCCGTGTCGCCGTCACGAACTCTGGTGGTGCGCTGAAGCCCGGCATGTACGCCACCGTCAACCTCACGACGCCGGGCCGGTCGGCGCTCACGGTGCCCCGCTCCGCGGTGCTTCGGACAGGCGAGCGCAACGTGGTGTTCATGGACATGGGCAACGGCGAGCTGATGCCGATGGACGTCACGATCGGCACCTCGGCGGGAGACTACACGGAGATCATCGCGGGTCTGGAAGCCGGGGAGCGTGTCGTGACCTCGGCACAGTTCCTCCTCGACTCCGAGTCCAACCTCGGCGAGGTGATGAAGGCGATGACGGCGCAGGCAGGCGCCAGGGACAAGGCGAGCACGAAGGACATGCCGGGCATGGACACGCCCGGCACGAAAACGCCGTCGCCCACCACGCCGCGGAGGTAGCGGCCATGCTCAAGCGCATCATCCAGTGGTCGGTGACCCACACGCTCGTCGTCCTCCTGGGCACCACCGCAGTTTGCGCGGCGGGGCTATGGGCGATGTTCGACACACCCGTCGACGCGATCCCCGATCTCTCCGACGTCCAGGTCATCGTGATGACCCAGTGGCCCGGCCAGGCACCGCAGACGGTGGAAGACCAGGTCACGTTCCCACTCTCGACGGAGATGCTCAAGGTGCCGAAGACGAAGTTCGTCCGCGGCATGAGCCAGTTCGGGCTCTCGGCCGTGTACATCGTCTTCGAGGATGGAACGGATCTCTACTGGGCGCGCTCCCGCGTGCTCGAGTACCTGAATGGCGTCACGGGCAAGCTCCCGCAGGGGGCGACGCCGACGCTCGGGCCCGATGCGACGGGCGTCGGCTGGGTGATGCAGTACATCCTCGCCGACACGACGGGCACGCTCAACCTTGCCCAGCTCCGTGGGCTCCAGGATTGGACGGTGCGTCCGGCGCTCACCGCCGTGAAAGGGGTGGCGGAGATCGCGTCGTTCGGGGGCTTCGAGAAGCAGTACCAGGTCGACGTCGATCCGGCGAAGCTGCTCGCCTACCGCGTCCCGCTCTCGAAGGTGAGCGACGCCGTGCGGGCCTCCAACGAGGACGTCGGTGGACGCGTGCTCGAGATGGGCGGATCGGAGTACATCCTCCGCGGGCGTGGGCGCTTCCAGACCCTCGACGACATGCGCAAGGTCGCCATTGGCGTCGGAGTCGGCGGTGCACCCATCACCGTGGGCGACGTGGCGAACGTGCAGATCGGCCCGGAAATTCGCCGCGGGATCGCGGACCTCAACGGGAAGGGCGAGGTGGTGACCGGGTGGGTGGTGATGCGCTACGGCGAGAACCCGCTCGACGTCATCAACAACGTGAAGGCAAGGATGGCGGAGGTGCAGAAGGCGCTGCCCAGGGGCGTGGTGTTCGTCGACGGCTACGACCGCTCGGGGCTGATCGAACGTGCCATTGCGACGCTGCGCGGGAAGCTCATCGAGGAGTCGATCATCGTCGCGCTCGTCACGGTCATCTTTCTCCTCCACGCACCGAGCGCGCTGGTCGCCATCCTGACGTTGCCCATCGGCATTCTCATGGCGCTTCTCGCCATGCGCGTGCTCGGGCTCAACGCGAACATCATGAGCCTCGGCGGCATCGCGATCGCGATCGGTGCCATGATCGATGCGGCCATCGTGATGGTGGAGAACCTCCACAAGCACATGGAACGGAACGAACGTCAGGGAGAACCACGCACGCACTGGCAGCTGGTGGTCGACGCCTCGCAGGAGGTTGGGCCCTCGCTTTTCATCTCGCTCCTCATCATCACCGTGTCGTTCATCCCGGTGTTCGCGCTCGGGGCGCAGGAAGGGCGCCTCTTCAGGCCGCTCGCCTGGACCAAGACACTCTCGATGGCGGCGGCCTCGCTGCTCTCGATCACGCTCGTGCCGGTGATGATGGGGCTCTTCATCCGGAAGGGGGTGAAGCCCGAGTCCGCGAACCCCGTGAACCGGTTCCTGATCCGCGTCTACCGGCCAGTGATCCAGCTCGTGCTGCGGTATCGCTGGCCCACGATCGCGGTGGCCGGCGTGCTTCTGCTGGTCACCATCTTCCCCTGGGCACGCCTGGGGAGCGAGTTCATGCCGCCGCTGAACGAAGGCAGCATCATGGACATGCCCTCGCTCTTCCCCGGCGTCGGCACGGAGCAAGCCAGGCAGATCCTCCAGCAACGCGACGCGGCGCTGGCCAGAATCCCGGAGGTGCAGACGGTGCTCGGAAAGATCGGCCGTGCCGAGACGGCAACGGACATGGCGCCGATGTCCATGATCGAGACGATCGCGATCCTCAAGGACAAGAATGACTGGCGTCCCGGTGTGAGCTACGATTCAATCGTCGCCGAGGCCAATGCCACCGTGAAGACGCCAGGCGTGGGCAACATGTGGTCGATGCCGATCAAGAACCGGCTCGACATGCTGGCCACCGGGATCAAGACGCCCGTCGGGATCAAGCTCTTCGGGCCGAGCCTCGACACGCTCGACGCCATCGGCAAGCAGATCGAGGGCATCCTGCCGGCGGTGCAGGGAACGAATACGGTGTTCTCGGAGCGTGCGGTCGGCGGCAAGTACCTCGACGTCACCATCGACCGCGACGCCGTGGCGCGCTACGGCATGACCACCGGTGACGTCCAGGCGGCCCTCGCGACTGCCGCGGGCGGGATGGAAGTGGGTCAGGTGATCGAAGGGCGCGAGCGCTACTCGGTGCTCGTGCGCTATCCGCGCGATCTTCGCCAGAACCCGGAGCAGATCGCCGGCATCCTCGTGTCCACCCCGTCAGGGGCGCAAGTGGCCCTCGGCGAGCTCGCGCACATTGCGGTGGTGAAAGGCTCGACGCTGATCAAGTCGGAAAACGCGTACCTGAACAACATCGTCTACGTGGATGTGCAGGGGCGCGATGTGGGTGGATACGTGACCGATGCGAAACGCCTGCTCGAGCAGAAGCTCAGCCTGCCCACGGGCTACCGCCTCGAGTGGTCGGGACAGTTCGAGGCGATGGAGCGCGCCGGGAAGAAGCTGCGCATCGTCGTCCCCATCACCCTCCTGATCATCTTCGGACTCCTCTACTTCAACTTCCGGAGCGTGGCGGAGAGCGCAATCGTTATGTTGTCGTTGCCGTTCGCGCTCGTGGGCGGCGTGTGGCTCATGTGGCTCCTCGGCTACAACATGAGCGTCGCCGTCGCGATCGGCTTCATCGCGCTGGCCGGCGTCGCGGCGGAAACCGGCGTCATCATGCTCATCTACCTCGACCATGCGTATCGTGAGCGGGCGTCCGGCGGACTGCTTCGTGAGCGCGCCGACGTGGATGCCGCCGTGGAGTACGGGGCGGTGGAACGCGTGCGTCCGAAGATGATGACCGTGACCGCCATCATGGCAGGGCTCGTGCCCATCCTCTGGAGCCAGGGCGCGGGCGCTGACGTGATGAAGCGCATCGCCGCACCGATGGTCGGTGGCATGGTCACCTCCACCGTGCTCACCCTCGTGGTCATCCCCGCGATCTACTCGCTCTGGAAGGAACGTGAGGTCGCGCGCGGTGAGCAACCGGCGCGGTCCGATGGCAACCCGGTCCTCGTTGGGCCAAGGGAGCGTGAGAACGTGCTGGCCCATGAGTGACCGCGGCATACCGAGTGCGAGCGTGGCCGCGGGCCTCTCGAAGACACAGCCGCGGGCAGCACTCGTAATCGGCACTCTTGTGCTGGGACTCGTGCCAGGCCTCGTCGAAGCACTGGGCGTTGAAGAAGCAGAGTCGTTCTCCCGGAACTCGCCACCAACGCGCGGCGCGACGAGCCTGCACGGGCTGACGCGCGTCGCTTCCTTACGCACGAGGACGTGATGGCTGACCACCATGTCGGAAAACATCCCGGAACCCCGAGCGACTCACACGCTGGCGCCCAACCATCGGCTCCTGATCAGCAAGCCACCGCGCACGAGGAGCATGCCGGGCACGACAAGCACGCCGGCCACAGCGTTGCAATGTTCCGCGACAAGTTCTGGATCTCGCTCGCCCTGACGATTCCTACGCTCATCTGGGGTCACATGCTCCAGCGGGCGTTCGGTTACACGCCGCCGCACTTCCCCGGCGCGACGTGGATCCCCGCGGTGTTCGGCACCGCCGTCTTCGTGTATGGCGGCGAGCCGTTCCTCAAGGGTGCGGTGCGAGAGCTGAAGGATCACCTGCCCGGGATGATGACACTGATCACGCTGGCGATCACGGTGGCGTTCGTGTTCAGCGCCGTCGTGACGCTCGGCTATCCCGGCATGCCGCTCTGGGAGGAGCTCGCGACGCTCGTGAGCGTCATGCTTCTCGGGCACTGGATCGAGATGCGGTCGATCTCGCAGGCACAAGGGGCAGTGAAGGAACTGGCGAAGCTGCTTCCCAGCACGGCGACGCGGGTGATGGGCGAGGTCACCGAGGATGTCCCGATCGACCAACTGCGGGAAGGGGACCTCGTGCTGGTCCGGCCGGGGGCGCGCATCCCGGCGGACGGCCTCGTCAAGCAGGGTGCGAGCGCGGTGAACGAGTCCATGATCACGGGCGAGTCGCAGCCGGTCGACAAGAAGGAGGGCAGCAAGCTGATCGCGGGGACGGTGAACGGCTCAGGCTCCCTGCGCGCGGAGGTCACTGGCACCGGCGAGCGCACCGCTCTCGCCGGCATCATGCGACTCGTGGAACTGGCGCAGAGTTCCCGGTCGCGTGCCCAGGCCCTCGCCGACCGAGCCGCGTTCATCCTCACGCTCGTCGCGTTGGGGGCGGGCGCCGTCACCTTCGTGACATGGATGATCCTGCGGCCAGGCGACCTGTCGTTCGCGATCGAACGCGTGGTGACGGTGCTCGTCATCGCCTGTCCGCACGCACTCGGCCTCGCGATCCCGCTCGTGATTGCGATCTCCACAACCCTCGGCGCGCGGAATGGGCTCCTGGTGCGTGACCGCCGCGGGCTCGAGGAGGCAAGGAACGTCACCGCGGTTGTCTTCGACAAGACTGGCACGCTGACGAAGGGGGAATTCGGCGTCGTGAGCATCACGACGTCCGAAGGACTCACGCCCGACGAGGCGCTCCGTCTCGCGGCAGCCGTCGAAGCGGATTCCGAGCACACGATCGCACAGGGAATCGTGAAGAGTGCAACCGACCGTGGCGTCGACGTGCATCCGGGCGAGGCGTTCGAGGCGATTCCGGGCAAGGGCGCGAAGGCGCGTGTGGGTGGCCGAGAGCTCTACATGGGCGGTCCGGCACTCCTGCAGACGCTCGGGCTGTCCACGCCGGATCGCCTGCGCCAGGCTGTGGCACAGGCATCGGACCGCGGGCAGGCGACCATCTATCTCGCGGACCAGGCGTCCGTCCTCGCCGCCTTCGCCCTCGCTGACGTCGTCCGTCCGGAGTCCGTGGAGGCGATCAAGGCGCTTCACGAGCAGGGGATCGAGGTCGTGATGATGACCGGCGATGCTGACGCCGTGGCGCAGGCGGTCGCCAGGGAGCTCGGAATCGACACCGTATTCGCGGAGGTGCTGCCGGACCAGAAGGCGGCGAAGATCGAGGAGCTCAAGCGGGCCGGCAAGCGCGTCGCCATGGTGGGTGACGGCGTGAACGACGCGCCGGCCCTCGTCACGGCGGACGTCGGCATCGCCATCGGTGCGGGGACTGACGTGGCCGTGGAAGCCGGGGACATCGTGCTGGTGCGAAGCGACCCGCGGGATGTCCCGCGGATCATCGCCCTCAGCGGCGCGAGCTACCGGAAGATGCTGCAGAACCTCTGGTGGGCAGCGGGCTACAACATCGTGGCGATCCCGCTCGCCGCGGGTGTCCTCGAGCCGTGGGGATTCGTGCTCTCGCCCGCCATGGGCGCGGTATTGATGTCCGCGAGTACGGTGATCGTGGCGATCAATGCACAACTGCTCCGGAGGGTGCGGTTGTGATTGAACTGCGCAGCACATCGCATCAGGACGAATCCCGCGTTGCCCCGGTGCTGAAGTGTTCCACGGGACTGAACGCGTCGCGGATGTGCTTTCGCAAGGCATCGTCGTCAGTGTGCACCAGGATCACGACGTTGTTGTCCGTGATGATCGCCGGCGGCTTCTTCCACACGAGGCGCTGTCCGTTCGCGGACACCTTGAGCGTGTCGAACTTGTCGATGTCGCGCGCGGCCGCAATCGCGTCGCCGAAGATGTAGACGTCGAGTGTTGCCGCCGGAGCGACGAGCTGCAGTCCGCGCACACTCATGAATGTCTCACGGACAGCCCCGCCCCTGCGGACGCGCACGCCCGCTGAGCGGAGGCGGGCGACCACCTGCGCGACGTCCCATGTGATCGCGTGCGCGCTGACGGAATCTCGTGCCGGAAGAGGGCCCGGCCGGATGGAAACGGGCGGGGCAACGGGCGGCGTGCTTCGGGCCGTATCCGCGTGATCGCGCCCCGGGTCCGCGCACGCCGCAGCGAGGAGGGTGCACATCGCGGCGATGCCGACACCCGCAGCCGCGGAACGGCGCAACGCGCCACTCGCCTCGCGCAGTGGGGATGGCAGGCGGTACATCACTGCCCGCGCTCGAGATCCGCGATCAGCGCCTTCATCTCTCCGATCTCACGCACCTGCGCCTCGACGATCCCATCCGCCAGCTTGCGTACCCGCGGATCCGTGATGTGTGCACGGCTGCTGGTGAGGATGGCGATGGAGTGATGAGGGATCATGGCCTTCATGTAGGACACGTCGCCGACGGTCGCCTGGCTGCGCACCAGCCACAGCGACAGCGCAAACGCCCCGACGCTCGCGGCCACGATGCCGATGTTCATCCTGCGGTCCGTGTACATCCCGCGCATGAACGCCAGCATGATGACCGCCATCGTCGCCCCCATCACCACCGCCATCCACGCGCGCGTCTGGCTGAAGAAGACGTGATCGAGGGCATAGCTGTTCAGATACATCAGCCCGAACATGACGAGGATGGATGTGACAATCATGGCGCCGAATTTCGTGTACTTGTGCATTGACGATCTCCTCGAGGCGAGTGGGCGATACCCGGCAGGGTCAGGGCGATGAGGTCTGATCCGCGCGGGGCTTTCGGCAATGGCACCCGGGCAGGCTTCCGGCGAACGCGACGCAGGCCACTGGCCGACGTCCACGCTGTAGGCGCTATCTTACGGGAAGATGTGTGCCCGTGCGCCGCCCTTCGAAGGAAGCTCGGCAGCTCCAGCGGCGGCGAGATAACGGAACGCGCGTGGCCATTGCGCTTTCATCCCGTAGCGTGCCTCTTAGTGAATGACGCCAGAGCGCGTTGTACCGGACACAGGAACACTCTCCGCAGCAGGGCCAGGCCACGCGCCTGGGCGTATCGGGCCCTATCGCATCATCGGTCAGCTCGGTGAGGGCGGGATGGGGGTCGTCTACCTCGCCGAACAGGACGAACCCGTCCGTCGCGAGGTGGCGCTGAAGCTCCTGCGCGCCGGCACGAAGACGCACGAGATCGTGGCGCGATTCGAGTCCGAGCGGCATGCGCTCGAGCTCATGGAGCACCCGAACATCACGCGGGTGTTCGACGCCGGCGTCACCGACGACGGCCTGCCGTATTTCGTGATGGAGCGCGTGAGCGGGGTATCGATCACCGACTACGCCACCGCGAGGTGCCTGACGACGCGCGATCGCCTCAAACTGCTCATCCAGGTGTGCCGTGCGGTGCAGCACGCCCACCAGAAGGGTGTCATCCATCGCGACATCAAGCCCTCGAACGTCATCGTCACGGAAGTGGACGGCAACCCCGTGTGCAAGGTGATCGACTTCGGCATCGCGAAGGCCATTACCTCGCCCGCCGGGGACATACGCCTGACGGCAACGGGCATGGTGGTCGGTACGCCGGCCTACATGAGCCCGGAGCAATTCATCAGTGACGGCCTCGACATCGACACGCGCTCGGACATCTACTCGCTCGGCGTACTGCTTTACGAGTTGGTCACGGGCGTGCTTCCCTTCGACCCATCGGTCAGTTCCGACTGGCGTGCCGTCATGGCACAGCGCGCGTCCGGAGAGGTGCCGCCGCCGAGCGCGCAGTTCCGCGCGCTGGACATGCCGCGGCGGCGTGCGCTGGCACTGCAGCGCAGCACCGACCCGGAATCGCTGCAGCGCGCCATCAGCGGCGACCTCGATCACATCATCCTCAAGTCGCTCGGGAACGACCGCGAGCAGCGCTACAGTTCCGCCAGCGCGCTCGCCCGCGATCTCGAGCACTACATGGCCCACGAGCCGGTGTCGGCTCGGCCGACGAGCCGGACCTATCGGCTTCGCATGTTCGTGCGGCGTCATCGTGGCGGCGTCGCGTTCGTGTCCGTGCTGCTCGCGTTGCTCGTCACGGTCGCGATCGGTGCCACCGTGCAGGCCCGTCGACTCGCGCGTGCGCGGGCAACGGCGGTCGCGCGCCAGAAGCAAGCCGAGGGGTTGATCGACTTCATGATCAACGATCTCCAGCAGAAGCTGGCACCGATCGGCAAGCTCGACCTTCTCGACGACTTCGGGCGGGCTACGCTGCGCTACTTCGCCGCCGTGCCCGAGTCGGATCTCAGCGCGGATGAGCTGATGCGTCGGTCGACGGCACTCCACCAGCTCGGCAACTTGCGCATGACGCAAGGCCGCCTGCCGGCCGCCGCGCAGCTCATGCAGCAGTCCCTCGACATCGCCACCCAGCTCAACGCGCAGGATTCGTCGAATTCCGAGTGGCAGCTCGGCCTCGCGCATGCCCACTTCAACGTTGGCCAGGTGGAATGGGCGCGTGGCAACGTCGATGCGGCCGTCGCGCAGTTCGAGCCATTCGTCCGCATCAGCGATCGGCTGATGGCGCAATATCCGGACAGCCTGGCCTTCCGTGCCGAGGTGGCGTATGCGCTGAACAACCTCGGGCTGGCGCGCGAGGCGAAGGGCGACGCGAAGGCGGGACTCGCCGCCTATCGAAGGGCACTCGCCATCCTCGAGCCGCTCGTCCTGCGCGACACATCGCAGCAGGCATGGATCGTCGCCCAGGCCGCGCTCCACAACGCGGCCGGCGTCGCCGAGCGAAAGCTGGGGCTCCTCGACGATGCGTTGCGCGATCACGAGCAGGAGCTCGCCATCAAGCAATCGCTCGTGCGGCGTGACCCGCTCAACCGCGAGTGGCAACGCTACCTGGCGATCGCGCACACGTACATGAGCGACATGCGTCTCTGGCGCGGCAACGTCGCCGGCGCGACCGCGGAGCTCGACTCGGCGCACGCCATCTACTCGGCATTGGTGGCGTTCGACAGCACCAACACCTCATGGAGTGGGGGGCTCGCGAACAACGAGCAGCGGCTCGGCGAAGTGCAGCTCGAACGGGGCGACCTGGCGGGAGCGCTGCGCGAGCTGGACCTGGCGTCCCGGCACATCGCGCGCCTGTCGGCAAAGAATCCGGGTAGCGTGGCGATGCAGCGGAACGAAGCCGCCGTCGGCAACGCGCGCGCGCGCGTGTACATGCGCCTGGGACGAACGACCGAGGCAGTGTCCTCGATTGCGCAGGTCATCAAGGCCGGTGAAGCCGCACTCGCCAGCAAACCCGGTGATCTCAGCCGACGTCGGCTGCTCGCCGACAGTTACCTGATTCGAGGCGACCTTCTCGCTGGTCCGGCGCGCGGCGGTGGCGCCACGACAGCATGGGCTCGCGCCCTCGTGCTCGTCGATTCCCTGGCGCGATCGACGCGGGAAACAGACTTCCTCGCGCTGCAGGCCGGCGCGATGTTGCGGCTCGGCGGCGGTGCGGATGCGAAGCCCGTCGTGGATGAGTTGTTTCGACGTGGATATCGCCGGCCCAGCTTCGTGGAGCTGGCTCGGGTGAAGGGGTTTGCCAGGACCACATGATCCTGGCGCAGTCGCAGTTCACTTCAACGCAGGGGACCACATGAGCGACCACAAGGTGACCGTGACCTTCGTCCCGCCGGATGCAGCAACCTGGTCTTTTAGTCCAAGGAAGATTCCCGTGAAGAATTCCAGCACCATCACGCTCGTGGCGGCGAACGGGAGCGCATGGAAGTTCGTGCGCCCCAACGATCTTCCGTCGACCTTCACCTGGAAACTCGAGGGGAATGGCTCGAAGTTGGTCATCACGGATCCGAACAAGCCGCCGGCCGGTGAGTACTCCTTTACCGTCACCGTCGCCGCCACGGACAACAAGAGCTATACAAGTCCGCTGACCGGCGTGGTTCTCGATGCCGATGTGCCGCCTGTGATCATCAACGATGGGTCGAGCAAGTAGGACGTATCCTGCCGTGTGTGAGGGGTCCAGACCCCCGGTCAGCTCGGCGTGCTGCTGCGCGCCGCCACGTACGGGAACGTCTCGCGACCCATCCGTCGCGGTCCCCAGAAGCGCTGCGCGTCGAGCTCCGCCTCACCGCCATAAAAGCGGCGTAGCATCATCTCCTCGCCATCCTCGAGCGCCGATCCGATCACTGGAGCATCGAGGAGCTCGTCCAGCCGCAGCTCGCGGACGTGCAGGACGCGCCTGTGCGGAGCGACCTGGAGCCGTCCGATGGGGACAACGAGATGCTCCTTGCCAGCCGCCCGCGCCGGCTTGGGATCGAGTGCGATCTCCACGTGCCGCACGCACAGCGAGCGCGTGTCCACCACCAGGTCGCCTACGCGACCCACGCGTTGGCCCTCTGCGGAAATGACCAGCCAACCGCGGATGTCGATCTCCCCGACGGCCACGTCGTAACCGTCAAGCAGGCCCAGTCGCGCCTGTCGTACTTCGATGTCGTGCATGGACAACCTCCTCGATCGGGTGGACGTGCGATCACACAGGGACGCGATCGCCCGCGAACAGTGCCGCCTCCTCGAACAACGCGCTGTCATAGCGCGAGCCGTTCGTCGGCGCACCCGGAAGGGCGAGGCCGAGGGAGTACAACGTCGCCTGTTCTTCCGTCCGCGTGACGCGCCGGTTGCGCAGTCGCGGCGCCGTGGCGAGCTGGCTTGCCGTGAGGTGGTTCAGGATGAGCCGCCGCCTGAGCCCATGACGACGCGCACTGCCCACCGGCACCATCACTCGGCCGATGAGCGGTCCCGTTGAATCGCCTGGACTGCCGAGCGAGATACCGAGATAGCGAATGGCCGTGTGCATCGGGTCCAGGTACATCGCGTCCACGTTGCCCACGAGCCGGGCGTCGGCGGAAAAGACTGGCCATGCGCGGACGTCGGTCCGGTCGATCCCCAGCTCGAATCCCTCGACGTCGCGGGCGGCGATCAGGGTGAAGGGTGACATTCCGGCTCCATTGGGTACTTCCGCACCAGGGTGTCTCTCCTCTCGTGTCCCATCCGCCACCGCGTGCTGCTGCTTTCCCATGTGCATATCCTTCATCATCACCTCCAGATGAAGTTCCTAAGTGTATGATACATATATGCTTGGAAATATAACGGGGGATACCCCATAATTCCAGTGCCGCGACCGCTGCGTCCGGATTTCCCGGTGCGCCACGGACTCGCGGCCGCGGTCTGCCTTGCGCCGATGGACCCATTGCGAAACGTGCGCACGACTCTTGTAATGCGAGCTCGACCACTCAACGAGGAAAAGTCATGCGATCTCCGTTGTTCCGTTGCATCGCCCTTGTCGGCGTGCTTCTGCCATCCAGCGCGCACGCCCAGCGCGCCGCCGACCTGCTGACCGCCGGCGTGAAAGTCCGTGTCACTGCACCTGTACTCGAGCGGGGGACCGGCACCGTCGTCAGCTATGGCAGTGACATGCTGACCGTGGCACCAGAGGCAGGCGCGGCACCGCTGCGGGTGGCGACATCGACCATCACGAAGCTCGAGGTGAGCCGCGGAAAGAACCGGCTCAAGTGGGGGCTCGGCGGGGCGCTCGCCGGTGGTCTCGCGGTCGCGATCATCGGCGGCGTGCAGGGAGGCCACGACGATCCGACGGGCTTGGGCGCCGGCACCGGTGTCGCAGCAGGATTCATCCTCGGCGCGCTCCTCGGCGGAATTGGCGGCGCGGTGTTCGCCCCAGAGCGCTGGCAGGACGTGACGGCAGTCGTGACGTCGGCACCGTAGCAGGCGTGACCAGCCAGCTCCTCGCTTTTGGTCCATCGCACACCATGACGAGATGAACGGTCCGGACGAGCCCATCACCGAGTCGCCCGCCGCGGAGCAGAAGGCCGACAGCGTCGAAACGGCGCGGGATGCGGCGCGCGTGATGGCGACACCGGGCATCGCATCGACCGTCCGCGGCTTCGGCGAATTGCTGGCCGGCACGGCGATGGCGTTCTTCAGCGACGACTGTCCGTCGCATGCCGCGGCGCTCGCCTTCTATACCTTCTTCTCACTGCCCGCGCTGCTCACCCTCGTGCTCACGGTGCTGGGGCGACTGATGGACCCGGCGGCACTCCAGCAGGCGATCGTGAGGGAAGTGGGGGGCCTGATCGGCAACAGCGGTGCCGACCAGGTCACCACGATCATCGGCAACGCGCACCTGGCGGGTGGCTCGCGGGGGCTTGCGACCGCGCTGTCGCTCGGCGCGCTCGCCTTCGGCGCCACGACCTCCTTCGCGCAGCTGCAGACGTCGCTCAACAAGGTGTGGGGCGTGAAGCCCGATCCGCGGCGCAACCAGCTGCACGTCTTCCTGAAGAAGCGGATCTTCTCCTTCGGCGTCGTCATCACGGTGGCGTTCCTCCTGCTCGTCTCGCTCGCGCTCAACACCGCGCTGTCGCGTGTCGGCGAGACGCTCGCGGGCCGCGACGCGCCGACGACGCTCTTTCAGATCCTTTCGTCGACCATCTCCTTCGCGATCATCACGAGCTTGTTCAGCGTGATGTACCGCTACCTTCCCGATGCGCGCATCGCGTGGCGCGACGTACGATCGGGCGCGGTGGTGTCGGCGGTGCTGTTCACGTTGGGCAAGCTGTTGATCGGCCTGTATCTGGGCCGCACCAACCCGGGAAGCGTCTACGGCGTGGCGGGATCGCTCGCCGTAGTGCTCATCTGGGTCTACTACACGTCGATGGTCGTGCTGCTCGGCGCGGAGTTCACGCGGCTGTGGGCGCAACGCTTCGGGCGCGGTATCACGCCGGAAGCGGGCGCGGTGGCCTACGTCGAGGAGGAGCGCCAGGTAAAGCAGGGCTGATGGATGCGGTGTCCTCGCCGCGCGCGCGGCGGCAGCCAGAGCGCGTGTAGCACTGCGCACTTGTCATCCTGCGCGAAGCGAAGGATCTTCCCGTGCGACCGCCGAGCAGCAGGTCCTTCGCTGCGCTCAGGACGACAGTGCCTGGCGCGAGGCGTCATCGCGCGATCACGGCCAGAGTTCTCCAACCCCCGCGGCATGCACCGCGCAGTTGCTGTCGCCCTCCTGCTGGCCAGTGCCTGTGCGCAACCGCGTGTGCAGGCTATCAGCGCGTTGCCGTGCCCGCCGGCCGACTCGCTGTACAACGATTTACCGGCTGGTATCGGACGCGACATGCATTCGACGGGCCCGTATCCGCGCTTCGTCGCGTACGTCATCGACTCGGTCTACGTCGGGCGGTTTCGACAGGGCACTGTCACCGACACGGTCGCGATGCCCATCATCGTGCCCGAGTCGGACATCGCGTTCATCGACGTCCGGAAGGGTGCGGCTGGCGAACGCTGGAGCGGGTGCGCTGGCGTGCCGGCAATCCTGATCACCACCAAGTCGCGGCAGTGGCGCCAACCTGCCTCGTGAGGTGACGCGTTTGTCGAGGTATCGGGCCATGTCCGCGGGCGCCCGCGTGATGCAGCACTGGGCGCGCCAGGGCGACCGATGGTTCTTCGTCCGGTGCCTCGGATGGAACTCGATCAGCGCGACGGACACGTCCTCTGGATGTACCAGGGATCGGGCAATGGGCAGTTCAGCGTCAGCTCGGCCCCTACCGTCGCTGGCAGACTGCTCGTAGCGAGCGATCTCGGGGGGGCCTTTTTCGCGGTCGATCGAGTGACGGGACAGGAAGTGTGGCGCGTGAATGGGACAATCGGCTATTTCGGACCAGCTTCGCCGTGGCGACGGACCGCGTTCTCGTGAGCGGTTCGCAGGCCGTGTACGCGATTGGCTGTTCGCCGTGCATGGGGGCGACGCACCCCCGTGACGCTGAGATGTCGGAGACGGGGTCAAGCCTCGACAGGGCCCTTTCGTCGATTGGTGATCTCTTGAGGAAGAGTCGTCTCACCGCTTCGTCCAGATCACGATCACGCCGCACGCGCGGTCGTACTGCACAGGTGCGCCCGGCGGGCCGGGATACGCCTCGACGGCGCCGATGTCGAGCGGGTCGATGAAGTTGATGTCCTGATGCTCGATGCCGTTGATGACGACGTTCACCTCACAGGGGCCCGTCCCGCTCAGGTCGAACTTGCCGTGGGTGGTGAAGATCTTGGTCTCGAGGCCCTCGCCTTGGACCCGGAAGCCGAGCATTTCGCGGAAGATCTGGCTGGCCTCCATCGGATGCAGCTTCTCGACCTGCGTCTGGTCGAGGAAGCGGCCGAAGCCTTCCTTGCGATGACGCTCGAAATCCGGGTAGATCGTCCGGCGCGCAACAACGCGAATGGAATCGAGGCTGACGACGCGGCGCAGGGTCACGAGGACGTCTACGGACCGTCCGCTGCGCAGCTCGACGGGCACCTGCCCGACCAGGTAGCCGATATGCCGCACGTCGAGGAGCTGGCTGCCCGCGGGCAGCCCTGAGAGAGCGAAGCGTCCCAGCGAGTCGGTGAAGGCCACGCCGACGGCATTGCGAACGCGGACCTGCCCCCGCGTGAGGGGATGTCCCTCACTTCCGCGCACGACGCCAGTGAGGACGGCAGTGCCAGTGAGGCGCGGCGCCACCGCGGTGTTTCGGGAGGGAATCGGGGCGACGCCGGCAGCCGCAGCGGAATCCAGGGTGGCGATGCTCGCCGACGCCG
>JBDTYL010000251.1:0-5187 GCA_040005695.1 bacterium
GGCGCGGTCAACGCGCCGGCGAACGTCACCTTCGTTCCAGGCAAAGACATCTTTTATTACATCGACGCGGCGGGCGGCGGCACCCGCACCGCCGATGAAAAGCATTCGTACGTCACGCAGCCATCCGGCAAGCTGGAAAGCGTGCGCTCGCGCCATTTCTTTCCTGATGCCATTCCCCACCCGCAGGCCGGCGCGGTAGTGACCGTGCCCGAGCGCAATCCTGCCGACCACGTGGACTTTGCCGCGGTCTTCACGATTGCCTCGCAGATCATCGCCAGCCTCGTTGCCGTAGTCGCCATCATCCGGCGGTGAGCACCGGGGCGGGTCGCCGAGCGCCGGTCGTCCTGGCGCTCGCCGTCATGGGCATCTCGATGTCCGGCCCGCTGGTCCGCCTCTCGCACGCGCATCCGCTCGCGATCGCGACCTGGCGACTGGCATTCTCGCTCGTCATCATCGGCATTGCGCTCGCGTTCACCGGCCAGTGGCGGCAATGGCGGACGCTCACGCGCCGGGAGCTGGCCATCGCGCTCGGTGCCGGCGCCATGCTCGCGCTGCACTTCTGGGCATGGAACACGTCGATCACGCTGACGAGCGTCGCTGCGTCCGTGCTGCTGGTGGACATGCAGCCAGTGGTCGTGGCCCTGCTGTCGGTCGTCTGGCTGCGCGAGGCACCGACGACGGGACAATGGGTCGGCATGGCCGTCGGCCTGCTCGGCGCGCTCATCGTGGCGTCGCCAGACTTTGCCGCGGGCCCGGGCGCCACCGTGCATCCACAGGCGTGGCTCGGCGACCTCCTCGCTTTCATGGGCGCGGTGGCGGCTGCCGTGTACTTCGTGTCCGGACGCCGGTTGCGCGCGTCGCTGGACCTGTGGGCGTACGTCGGCCTCGTTTACGGCGCCTGCCTGGTGGTGCTTCTTCTGCTGGTTGCGGTTACCGGTGCGCCGCTGGCGCCGCAACCGCCACGCGAGCTCGCGATCTTCGCCGCGCTGGCCCTCGGACCCATGCTCCTGGGGCACACGGGCCTGAACTGGGCGCTCAAGCACTCGCCGGCGTACGTGGTCAACATCACGCTGCTCGCGGAGCCCATCGGCGCCACGATCATCGCCGCGTTCCTCCCCGGAATCCGTGAGGTGCCCGGGCCGGCGACATTCGTGGGCGGCGCGATCGTGCTCGCGGGCGTCCTGCTCACGGTGCGTCGCCAGGAAAGTGCCGCATGACAGGTTGTCGTCCTGAGCGAAGCGAAGGACCTGCTTGTTCTGCGGCGAAAAGCAGATCCTTCGCTTCGCTCAGGATGACAGACGAGAGTAATTCAGGTCTCCCAGAACACGCTACATGCACCCACCGTTTACTTTTCGACTCAAGGCAGACCTTCGGGGTGTAGATGGAGCAGCTCTCGCTGGACGTCGTCGTCACTCGCGGAGCATTCGTCGAGTCGGTCCACCGCGTCCACGCGGCCGTGGTGAATGCGACCGGCGATCTCGTCGCCGCGGCGCACGACCCCTCGCTCGCGACCTATTGGCGGTCCTGCGCCAAGCCGTTCCAGCTCATGCCGCTGATCGCCTCCGGCGGGTTCGATGCGATCGGGTGGGGCGACGACCAGCTCGCGCTGGCCTGTGGCTCGCACGGCGGCGAGCCGGAGCACGTGGCGATCGCGCAGGCGATGCTCGTGTCCATCGGGATGGAGGAAGGTGACCTCGCCTGCGGCTCGCACGACCCACTGTCGGCCCGTGGCCAGAAGATCCTTCGCGAGAGCGGCGAGCGCCCGACGCGACTGCACAACAACTGTTCGGGCAAGCACGCGGCCATGCTCGCGCGGGCGCACACGGCGGGCTGGCCCACGGTGGGCTACGAGCGCGAATCGCACCCCGTTCAGGAAGGCTGCCTCGACGAGGTTGCAACGTGGACGGGCGTGCCGCGCGACTCCATCGGCCGCGCGATCGACGGCTGCGGCGTCGTGGTCTTCCGCCTGCCACTTGTCGCCATGGCCACCGCGTACGCGCGTCTCGCCGACGCGGCGCGCCGCTCGCACGAGCTGCCGTCGCGCATCGTGCACGCAATGCAGACGCGCCCGTTCCTCGTCGGCGGGAGCGATCGATTCGACTCCGCCATCATCGAGGCCACGGAGGGCCGAGTCATTGCGAAGGTCGGGGCGGAAGGCGTGCACTCCCTCGCGCTCATCGACGAGGGCATCGGCATGGCGGTCAAGGTGGAATGCGGCGCCCAGCGCGCGCAGTTTCCCGCGGTGATCGCGCTGCTGCAGCGATACGGCGCACTCCCGCGCGATCTCCCGCCAGCACTCGCGGAGTTCTCCTACAAGCAGCTGCGCAATACGCGCGGGGAGATCGTGGGAGACGTGCGCATCGAGCAGCAGTGAGCGCCGTCCTCGATACCCTCGACGCACCGACCGCAACGCTCGTCAGGCTCGCCGCCGTGATCGCCGCAGGAGATGATGCCGCCGTGCGGACGGCGTTCACGTCCGCCGTCGACCTGCCGCCCGTGTGGGTGGACGAGCTGGTCCTCCAGACCCAGTTGTTCAGTGGATTTCCGCGCGCGCTGAACGCCGCGCGCGAATGGCGCCAGGTTGCGCCGGCGCCTGCGCCCGTCGCCGACGAGTCGGATGAGCAGGACAGGCTCGCCTTCTGGCAGGCGCGCGGGGAGGAAACGTGCGCGGCCGTCTACGGCCCGATGTACGAGCGGCTCCGCGCCACGGTGCGGCAGCTGCATCCCGCACTCGACGCGGCCATGCTGGTGGAAGGGTACGGCCGGATCCTTGGCCGCCCCGGGCTCGACCTGCCGCGCCGAGAGCTCTGCATCGTGGCGGCCTGCGCGGTGACGGGGCAGGACCGGCAACTCCACTCGCACCTGCATGGGGCGCTCAACGTCGGCGTGGCGCCCGCTGTGCTCACCGCAGCGGTGGGTGTGCTCGCGCCACTCCTGGGCGCCGATCGCACGAAGTCGGTGCAACTCCTGCTCGCACGGGTCGTCGGCAAGTAGCTTTCAGGCGTGCGCGCTTTCGATGTGCGCCGCGGGAACGTGATGCACGCGCCACCGTCAACTGCCCTACCTTCGCCGGACCATCAGGATGTTCATCGATCGTGTCATCGTCCGAGTCACCGCCGGAGCCGGCGGATCGGGCATCGCCAGCTTCCGTCGGGAAAAATTCGCGCCCCTTGGCGGGCCGGACGGCGGCGACGGAGGGAAGGGGGGAGATGTCATTCTGCGCGCGGACAGCAACCTCGCCACGCTGCTCGACTACAGCTACCGCAACCAGTGGGAAGCCGAGCGCGGCCTGCACGGGAGCGGGTCCAACATGACGGGCCATTCGGGTGCCGACATCACCCTGCCCGTGCCGCCCGGCACGGTCGTGCGCAACCAGGAGACCGGCGAGATCGTCGGCGAGGTGCTCGAGGACGGCGACACCATCGTGCTGGCCAAGGGCGGTCGGGGCGGCAAGGGCAATAGCTGGTTCGCCACCTCCGTGCACCGCAGCCCGCGCGAGTGGCAACCCGGCGAGGATGGCGAATTGTTCACGCTGGAGCTCGAGCTCAAGCTCATCGCCGACGTGGGGCTCGTCGGTCAGCCGAACGCGGGCAAGTCCACGCTGCTGTCGGTGATCAGCGCAGCCACCCCGAAAATCGGCGACTACCCGTTCACCACGCTCGCGCCCAACCTCGGCGTGGTGCAGATGAGCGACAGCCGCACGTTCGTCGTCGCCGACATCCCCGGCATCATCGAAGGCGCGCACGAGGGCAAGGGACTCGGCCTCCAGTTCCTGCGGCACATCGAGCGCACGCGGCTGCTGGCCTTCATGGTGCCCATCGACTCGCTCGACTGGCAGGCGGAGTATGAACAGCTTCGCAACGAGATCAAGCAGTACTCGCCCGAGCTGGCCGAGAAGCCGCATTGCGTGGTGTTCACGAAGATGGACCTGCTGGGTGAGGACGAACCCGCCCCCATCGAGGCACCGGCCGCCTTCGGCATCTACGCCATCTCGGCCGCGGGACGCACAGGGCTGGAGGAGCTGAAGCTCGCGTGGTGGCGCCGCCTGCTCGCGATGAAGAAGGCGTCGCTGCAGCCGGTGAAGGACATCGCGCTGCCCTGAGTACGGCGTGACCAGCGTCGCGGTCGACACCGTCCAGCTTCGCACGACTGACGCACTCTACCCGGAGCGCCTGCTCGACCTGCCCGATCCTCCGCGACGCCTCTGGGCGCGTGGCGACCTGTCGCTGCTCGAGCGGCCGTGCGTGGCGATCGTCGGCACGCGTCGCGCCACGGCGTACGCGGAACGCGTGACACGGGATCTCGCCCACGTGCTCGCGACGGCGGGAGCGTGCGTCGTAAGCGGTCTGGCCCGCGGCGTCGACTCGGTGGCCCATATGGGGGCGCTGGAGGTTGACGGGGCCACGTGCGCCGTGCTTGGCACGGGGCTGGATGTGGTGTATCCGAAAGCGCACGAGGCGCTGCAGCAGCGCATCGGCCGGCAGGGCCTCCTGCTGTCGGAGCTGGAGCCGGCCAACGCGGCGCATGGGGGCTCGTTCCCCAATCGCAACCGGATCATCGCCGCGCTCTCGACGGTCACGATCGTCGTGGAAGCGGGCGTCGGCAGCGGGGCACTGATCACGTCACGCCACGCGATGGATCTCGGGCGCGTCGTCGCCGCGGTGCCGGGCCCCATCGACGTCCCGCAGTCGAAGGGGAGCAACGAGCTCTTTCTCCACGGGGCGCATCCCATCACCTGCATGGCCGACGCCCTGACCCTCGCGGGCCTCATGTCGCCCATCCGCCTCGCGGACATTCCGGAGGGCACGCCCGAACGTCGGATATGGGACGCGCTGGGCGACGGCGCCTCCGACCTCGACACACTCTGCACGCGCAGCGGCCTGCCCGCGCACGCGTGCATGGCGGCGGTGACGGCACTGGAGATTCGCGGCCTCATCGAATGCTGCCTGTCCGGCGAGATTCGTCGCATGTGACCACAGCCAGCACCGCAGGGGACTCGGCGGACGGCATTCAAGCCGCAAGCAACGCGTGAAGCTGTAATTCGCCGTCCTCTGCGTCCTTTGTGGTAATTGCAGCTCAGGAGCTTGAACCACAGAGGACACGAAGGGCTGCATGAGAGCCCCAAACCCGAGCGGGAAGCAGTAACTCGCGGTCCTCTGCGCCCCTCTGTGTCCTCTGTGGTAATTG
>JBDTYL010000252.1:0-4446 GCA_040005695.1 bacterium
GACGTCGTCGCGCGCTTCTTCGGTGTCCTGGGCGGGATAGTAGACGTAGCGGGGCCCGTCTTCCTTGTAGCGGATGAGGTTCTTCTCGCCGAGGATGCGCAGGACGGAGCGCACCGCCGAGTACGTCGGTGGGTCGGGGAGGTCGGCCATGATCTCGGCGACGGTGGCCTCCGCGCGCCGGTGGAGGATGTCCATGACCTGCCGCTCGCGGCGGGAGAGGGCGTTCGACTCTGGCTTGTCCATCGTGACCGTGGCTGACATGAGGTCTTCTGCTGAAAATTCAACTATGTTGATATTTCAACAACGTGGCGCCGTTGTCAAGAGCGGGTTTTCGGGGCCATGCTTCCCGACCCCACCTCGGCCTCAATGGACTCATGAGCATGCGCCGCCTCCTCTGCATCTCGATCTTCGCCCTCACGGCGCTCTCTCCCGCCCAGGGCCAGAAGGCACCGGCCCCCACGGCCCTCGGCTTTGCGCCGGACCGCCTCGAACGCATCGACCGGATGATGCAGGCCTACGTCGACTCCGGGCGCATCGGCGGGGCCGTCGCGCTCGTGCTGCGCGACGGCAAGGTCGCCTACGAGCGCAGCGTCGGCTGGCGGGATGTGGCGGCAGGACGACGCATGACCCCCGACGCCATCTTCCGCATCGCCTCGCAGACGAAGGCGCTCACGAGCGCCGCGGTGCTCATGCTGGTGGAGGAAGGACGCGTCGCCTTGACGGACCCCGTGAGCCGCTTCATCCCGGCCTATGCGCACACGACGGTGGCGCTGCGCAGCGACAGCGGCCGGACCGTCGTAGCGGCGCGGCGGCAGATCACCATCAAGGACCTGCTCACGCACACCTCTGGCATCTCGTACGGCGTCGACGCGTTCGTCGCCGCCCGATACTCGGCACACGCACTCGGGCCAGCGGCCGGCTGGGGATGGTACACAGCCGACAAGGACGAGCCGGTGTGCACCACGATGGAGCGCCTCGCATCGCTGCCGTTCGTGTCACAACCGGGCGAGGCGTGGGTGTACGGCTACAGCCTCGATGTGCTGGGCTGCGTGGTGGAGCGCGCGTCGGGCATGCCGTTCGACGAGTTCCTGCGCACGCGCATCACGGCACCGCTGCGCATGAACGACACGCAGTTCTTCCTGCCGCCCGCGCAGCGCGACCGGCTGGCGACGGTCTACACCGACAGCGCGGGGCATCTCGTGCCGGCGCCGAAGGGACCGCGCGGCCAGGGCGACTATGTGGACGGTCCGCGCCGCAATTTCTCGGGCGGCGCCGGCCTGCTCTCCACGGCGCGCGACTACGCGCACTTCCTCCAGATGCTCCTCGACCACGGCGCTGCGAACGGCGTGCGGCTCCTCGCCCCGAAGACGGTGGACCTCATGACCACCAACCAGAGCGGCACGCTGTACTATGGCATGCCGGGCGAGGGGTTCGGGCTCGGCTTCCAGACGGTGGAACAGTTCGGCGCCGACGGCCTCGCATCCGTGGGCAGCTTCGGTTGGGGCGGCGCGTACGCGAGCACCTACAAGGTCGATCCGGCGGAAGGGCTCGTGATCGTGTTCATGATCAACCAGCTCCCATCGCACACGGACCTGCCGGCGAAGTTTCCCACGCTCGTGTATCAGGCGCTGGTGAAGCCACGCGCGGGCACCGTCGTCTCGCGATGACGCATGTCATCCTGAGCGCAGCGAGTTTTGTCATCCTGAGCGCAGCGAGTTTTGTCATCCTGAGCGTAGCGAGTTTTGTCATCCTGAGCGTAGCGAATGTGTCAGCCCGAGCAGAGCGCAAGTGTCATCCTGAGCGCAGCGAAGGATCTGCTTTCCCAGCGCCGGACCACAAGCAGGTCCCTCGCTGCGCTCGGGACGACAATCCCGGTTGTCATCCTGAGCGCAGCGAAGGATCTGCTCGTCACGCTGGCGCACTGAGGTGACTACGTCCGTTTTCCCCTGTCGCCGCCGACGTACGCCCGTAGCTTCACTCGGGCTTCCCGTCGCGCTCGCGATGCTGGCCATGATCGCGTGCGCGGGCACTCAACCGGCTCGACGAATGATCCAGTACTCCGAGCTCACCGCCCTTCCCGTCACGGCGGCCGACCACTCCGTCGCCTACGGCACGGATCCGATGCAGTTCGGCGAACTGCGCTTGCCGCCGCGCGGCGATCACGTGCCGCTCGTCGTGCTCATCCACGGCGGCTGCTGGCGCGCCCAGTACGACCTCAAGCACGTACGTCCCGCAGCCGCCGCACTCGCGACCGAAGGATTCGCGACATGGACCATCGAGTACCGGCGCCTTGGTGACCCGGGCGGCGGATGGCCCGGCACCTTCGACGACGTCGCGCGCGCAGTCGACCACGTACGCGCCCTCGCGCTCCAGGTGCACCGCATCGACACCACCCGCGTAGTCCTCATGGGCCACTCGGCCGGTGGCCAGCTCGCGCTATGGGCCGGCTCGCGTCGGCAGAACGAGACACTCGGCATATTCCGTTCGAGCCGAGCACCGCTGCCCGTCGTCGGCGTGGTGAGCCTTGCCGGCGTCACCGACCTCGCCGAGTACGGCGCGACCACCACGGGATGCAACGGCGCCGTCACGCCACTCATGGGCGGCACGCCGGCCGCGCAGCCGGATCGCTACAAGGCCGTGAACCCCGTGGAACGCGTCCCCCTCGACATGCCCGTACAGCTCGTGCACGGCGAGGCCGACCCGATCGTGCCCGTGGCGCAGAGCCGAAAGTTCCTCGCGCGAGATCGCGCGGCGAACGGCACGGCAGAGCTGCACGTGGTGCCCGGAGCGGGCCACTTCGACCTCATCGCACCCCAGTCCGAGGCATGGGCCTCCGTGCTGCGCGCCGTGCACGAACTGGTAGACGTACGGCGTGTCCTTCACACGCCCACCGGAAGCCGGTGACCGCTGTCCCTCGCGACCCGGACTTCGAGGCACGCGTCCGCAACAGCTTCACCAAGCAGCAGTTCATGGCGACGCTCGGCGCGCGACTCGAACGCGTCGTACCGGGCGAGGTGACGATCGCACTTCCCTTTCGCGCCGACCTCACACAGCAGCACGGCTTCCTCCACGCGGGCGTGGTGACGTCCGTGGTGGACAGCGCCTGCGGCTACGCCGCGCTGAGTGTGATGGAGCCCGATGCGGCGGTGCTATCGGTGGAGTTCAAGGTCAACCTGCTCGCCCCCGCCGCGGGAATGTCCTTCCTCGCCATCGGACGCGTCGTGCGGTCGGGCCGCACCCTGATCGTCTGCACGGGAGAACTGCGCGCCATGCACGATGAGCGCGACACAGTGGTCGCGCTCATGCAAGGAACGATGATGGCGGTGCGGGAGAAGGGACTCAGCGACTAGTGGCCGCTGAGTTCCGCGCGCTCGTCAGTGCGCGGCCAGCTTGTCCGTCCAGAGCGACGCGTACTGCTTCTTGAGCGCCGCAACCTTGGGCGCGTCGTTGTAGTAGATATACGGCTCATTCGGATGCAGCGTCGCATAGTCCTGATGGTACGACTCGGCGACATAGAACGATGCGAGCGGCGCGACTTCGGTGACGACCTTTTCACCCGACTTCGCCAGCACCGCGATGTACGCCTGCGTCGCGACCCGCTGCCCCTCGCTCGTGAAGAAGAGCGCCGAGCGGTATTGCGTGCCGTGGTCGGGCCCCTGGCGGTTGAGCTGCGTGGGGTCGTGCGCCACCGTGAAGAACACGTCGAGCAGCTTGCCGTACGACACCTTCGTCGGATCGTACACGACACGCACCGACTCGGCGTGTCCCGTGGTGCCGGTGCTGACGTCCTCGTAGCTGGGGCGGTTCGCCTTGCCCCCCGCGTAGCCGGACGTGGCGCTCACGACGCCGTTGACGTGCTGGAATACCGCCTGGACGCCCCAGAAGCATCCCCCGGCGAACACGACGGTGTCGAGCGGTGCGGCGGGGGCAGGCGGCGCGGCTACCGCCGGTGCGGCAGCGAAAGCAAGCAGCGCAATAGCGCGAAGGATGGTCTTCATCGGGCCTCGAGTGCGTGGAGGGTACACATTCCATACTCCTCCAGCGTCCGATTGGTTCTATCAGCGGGACGGGGACGGGGGACGGGAGACGGGAGACGGGAGACGGGAGACGGGAGACGGGAGACGGGAGACGGGGACCTGAGCACCGAGGCGGGTGGCCGAAGACGGGACGACAGATGCTGGGTGCGGGAGTCGATTGGCTGCCCTGGTCCATGTCGTCCTGCAGCGATCCCCTTGTCATCCTGAGCGAAGCGAAGGATCTGCTTGTCTTGTCGGCACGAACCCAACGGATGGCCATTGTTCCAGGGCGGCAAACGTCACCGGGCAACCGTAGGCCTTGCGCAGTCTGTGTGGGAAGCATGGCGCACACCGCCGTATGGAAAGCAGATCCTTCGCTTCGCTCAGGATGACAATTTTAAGTCCGCCGTCCCGGTCCCCCGTCCCCCGT